>DASUTO010000344.1:0-9735 GCA_036374555.1 Chitinophagaceae bacterium | reverse complement strand
ACCTAAAGGATAGAAGTTTGAATAACGACTCAATATTGAACCCGCACCTGGAGCGGGTGTGACGCAATCAGAAGTGTTTGAAACACTATTTATGCTTACACCAAACACTTCAGTATCGCCTGAACTCGTAGGAATGGAATTACAATAACAAGGATGTGTGCTTATCAAAATGGATAACGATGGAACACTGCTTAAACCACAAGTAACAACAACCCTGTAATAAGTATTATCGGTTTGTGATGTAGTAAGATTATTATTTGTTGCTCCGGTAATATTAGTCCATACACTATTATCCGGTGATGACTGCCATTGATAAGTTTGACCTGAACCAATCGTACCTCCAACAATGCTGAGTAAAAAGTTCGTTCCTCTACAAACAGGATTTTCAGATGGTGTAACGATACCTGGTGTAGGAGGATCAGTGCAAGGAACCACCCCGGCAAATTCATACGCACCGGGATCTGGTGTGGTGCCGGACCTGGGGGCATTCAGAATATCAGTTGTTACACCAACGTAGTCTCCTATGTTATCAATCGATGCAGTACCGGGAGTGTAATCACCACCAGGTGCATTCAGAAATAATGGATCAGTGCTAACACTTTGCTGATCATAAATACCCCCATTTGCTGTTTGCCAGTTTGCTAAGGTTGTGTAGCCGGTTGTACCAAATGAACCAATACCATTTGTACCGGCTGGTGCATTGTTGTACAAAACGTTTTTGTTAGAAACAATGGTTGAAGTGGTGGTGCCGAAATACAAACAATACTTTATACCAGTCCCACCTCTTGCTATATGAATAATGTTGTTCTTAACCTGTAAATTGACTGCAGATGTTGTTTGATAAAAACCACGGGTGATTCCAGCTGTTGATGATGCATTGTCCAATACAACTGTATTATGATAGTAATAAAATCCGTCAGAGCTGCTATTGTATAGTCCGTAAATTGTACCAGAACCGCTATTAAATTTATAAATAAGATTATTGATGATCCGGTTTTCGGAACCAGCCGGTGCATCACATGCATTTGCATAAACTCCATATGCGGTTCCTGTTTGTGTACTTGCGGAAGTATGCGTATCATGAATACGATTGGCATTAACTGTAACATTCCTGTTTCCTGCGCCCAATTCAATACCTGCAAATGTTGTTACGGCTGCCCTGTTTGTACGATGAATGTTGTTATATGAAATTACCGAACCGTCATTTTGTGTCAGTTCAATTCCATTTGCATAAAAGTCATGCACGGTATTATTTGTAATGGTATTATTAACGGCGAGTGTTCCGGTTGCGGTACCGTTGATTATGATTCCCTGGTAGGCGCCTGTAATTGTATTATTACTGATCGTATTGTTATTCGCATCTCCGGCGGCGGTAACGCTTGTAGTTGAATTTGTGCCGACAATACAGGCACTATTAGATTGAGTTGTGCTGGTAACAGCAGAGATATCGATCGTACAACCATTAATAGTATTCCAATCAGCTCCGTTTGCGAGGTGAACTCCCCAGCCAAAAGTGGAACCAGCCTGCGCAACGATATTTAAATTATTAAATGTAATATAGTCGGCACCATCGAGTTTAATAATATGCCTTGTTGCTGTAACAGGTGTAGCCTGTATGGTAGCGCCATTACCATTGAATGTAATTGTGTTGACTGCAGATGAACCACCAATTACTGGTATTGTTATTTGTTCATTATAAGGTCCACTCCCAGCTTGTACATTAAATATCACAGGGCCTGCTATACCACAACTTAATGCAGCGACCGCATCAGCAAATGTTTGGAAATTTGTTCCACCGGTTGCTGCACCGGAATTGATTGTATAAGTGCCACCGGGAAATGCCGGGTTAACTACTACTTCTATGGGTTGAGAGTATTGTGTATTTCCACCACAGGTAACTGCAGCACGATACCATGTTGTTGCTGTCGGGTTAACAGTAAATGCTGAGGCGCCCGAACTGCTGCTAATATCAGCATATGTACCCCCGGAACTTGGAGAACTTTGCCAAACATATGTCTGGCCTGTGCCGGATGAATTGCCAGTTAAATTCAATTGAACATTTGCCCCCGTGCAGACCGCTGCCGGAGTTGCTGTTGCTGAACCTGGATTCGGAGGAGTGGTACATGGTGCAGCAGCTATAAATGTTATTGACCCGTGCCAATATCTGGGCGTAGTACCAAGAGCAGTATTTTGACCAGAATATCCAACATTCGCTCCGGCAATTTGATAGTCACCTAAAAATAAATTAACACCTCCACCTGCGGCTGTATTTACAGCCGGACTTGGTGTCAATATATAGCGGGTGCTTCCGGGTCCTGTATTTTTCATGACAAATCTATACTGAGCCCCTGCAGGAATGGTAAAATTCAAAGCCGTAAAAACTGGTACTACTCCAGTAGCCACTACAGGGACCGGCGCTGATGTTGCGATCAGTGTCCAATCTGCTCCCGGTACAGGAGTACCGACACCCGATAATGATGTAGAGGAATAATATAATTCCCAAACAGAGTTATTCTCAGTTGTTTGACAATATTGACTCACTCCTGTAAGAATGATATCACCGGCATTTGTATTCTGAGCAACGAAAGCGATATTGGCAGGTGCGGCAAAAGAAGTAAAGGATCCCGTGTACGGTGTTGCCACAGTTGTCTGGGCTTCGGTTACTTTTTGTACTAATAATGAGGCAATAAACAGGGAGAGTTTGCAAATGAATGCAAAATAGATTTTTCTCATCTCAGCTAGTTTGGTGTTGATAATGAATTGGACTGAACATCAGTCAATAAACGTTTTGGTTGCGATCAATATAGAATCACATCATTTTTCATTTCTGAAAAAATCAGTTAATAAACAGTTATAGCGGATAAGGTTCCCCCTTTACAAAGGCGAAATTGTAGGAATCAGACTTTAAAGGTGTGGAATAATGGTAGACTTGCCTTACTGAAAACTTTGCTTGTTTAAGTTTCCGGTAGCGAATTATCTGCAGACAGTTATCTACTGAGTAAGCAATTCGTGTTAACGATCCGGCCTGAACTGAAAATTAACTGGTCTGCAGCTCAAATTTATATCTTATTTTGTGTTTTCAAAATAATTACGACTTTATTAATCACTTTTTAATTTTGAGTATTCAAATCAAGCTGACCTTACGTCATTCCTTCATAGTAATCCTACTGCTTTCTTCAATAAAACCTATCTGATAAAACCCGGCAAGTCATCAAACTGTTTTGATTGATTTTTGTCAAGTAAGAGACCTTTTACGGCAAAAACGAGTGATTTAAAACCTGTAAATATTTCCCGGTTGAAATTGAGCATTGTCGTGATCTCTGTTTCATTGACATTTCCTGCAGTTCCTTCTTTATATAAATGTTGAAGTGTGGCGGTATAACCCGAGGTCACTGATTTAAATATAGCAGCAAACTCCCCGGCATCATTCTTATTATCTTCTTTTAATAGTTCCTGCACAGCTTTGCAAAATTTTTCAACTTCTGTCCTTGTTTCTTTATAAAATGCAAATTTTACTTCATTACTGGAATTTTGAAGTTGCTCTTTATCAGGTAATGCATCTTTAAAACTTTTTGCAGCATACATAGCGTTTCGATTTGATGACATAAACCTATCCAGCTTTTCCGCATCTTCTTTGTGAGATGTAGTTTTCTGCATTTGGATATAATAACTGTGGATTTCGCCATAAAGGAACTTTATATAGTCATACTTTTCCAGGATATTATTATCCAGGTATTTTTTGTTGAGTTTTGTTTCCGGTTGTTTTTTATCAGAAATTTCAAAACAATTCAAGGCATAATTACAAACCACTTCAATAAAATGACTTGTCTCTTTCTCAAGCGCATCCAATGCAGTTGAAGGTTCTTTTACATCGACTTTATGTATAAACATTGTTTCATCATCTGCAGAACGAAACCTGTTTTCAAGAAACCGGCCCAATACATTTAACAAAGGGTAAAAGAGAATGATGCCAAAAATGTTTATTAAGCTTTGGAAAAAAACAAGTGCTATAAGATTATCTTTTATACCAATAATTTCTGTGATTAACCGGTTTACAGGTGAAAGAAAGATCATTACAAGAGAGACAGTGAATATATTGATCAGGAAATTACCCAGCGCAACTCTTTTTTTTACCGCCGTCCCTTTTATACTTGCAATAAAAAGCTTGATGGTGGTACCCACTTCCGATCCGAGAGTTATAGCCATTGAATCGTGCAGGTTGATAGCACCGGCATGTAATGCACTTAACGTAAGCGCCATTGTAGCGGAACTGCTTTGAATGATGCTAGTGATAATAAAGCCGACAAGAAAAAAAACAATTACCGGTGAATTTTCATATTGGTTGAGATCTACCTGCTGAACGATATCTTCAATGGCTGTCTTTATATATCCAAGACCAACGAACAAAAAACTAAACCCCAGTAAGAACCGGCTCCAATTATATAATGGAGAGGATTTATTAAAAATAACGTAGCCCAAACCGGCAATCCCTGTAATTGGTAATGCAATGTTCTCGATATTCACTTTAAAACCTACTAATGCGACGACCCAATTACTAATTGTAGTACCAAGATTTGCACCGAGAATAATTGCCAATGCGTTTTGCATATGTATAATACCGGCACCTACAAAAGCCAGTACCATTAAGCTTACTACAGAGCTGCTTTGCAATACTGCCGTGACCACGGCCCCTCCACCGATAGCTTTTATTTTATTCGCTGTTTGCCTTTTTAAAAAAAGTTTGAATCTTCTGCCAGCAAGTTCCTGCAATGACTCTTCGAGGAATTTTATACCCAATAAAAAAATGGCTACGCCTGCAAGCATTTTCCATATGTCAATTGACTCAAGCATGATCTATATAAAACAAATACTTTTCCAAAAAATTTCTATTGACAAAAATTCGGCGCCAGGTGATTTTAATCAAATATAATCATGAACTGATTCTAAATTATATTTGCTGAATAACCCCTCAAAATGAATATTGAATTTAATCGTAATGAAGATTCCATGAAAATGCTGCTCAGCGAAATGCGTCAGCGCTTACAAAAAATATATGAAGGGGGTGGAAAAAAAGCAATTGACAAACAAAAAGAGAAAAATAAACTTACTCCCCGGCAACGTATAGAATATTTAACGGATAATGATAAACCGTTTATTGAGATCGGCGCTTTTGCCGGTTACAAAATGTACGAGGAGCAAGGCGGTTGCCCGGCAGGTGGCACTGTTGCAGGTGTTGGTTATGTAAGCGGGCGGCAATGTGTCATCGTTGCCAATGATCAAACAGTAAAAGCAGGCGCATGGTTCCCCATCACTGGCAAAAAGAATCTCCGTATGCAGGAGATCTCAATGGAAAATCATTTGCCTATCATTTACCTTGTTGACAGTGCCGGCGTATTTCTCCCCATGCAGGATGAGATCTTTCCGGACAAGGAACATTTTGGAAGGATTTTCTACAACAATGCAAGAATGAGTGCAATGGGTATCACCCAAATAGCTGCTGTGATGGGACCCTGCGTTGCCGGTGGCGCTTATTTGCCAATCATGAGTGATGAAACATTAATGGTGGAAGGAAATGGCTCTATCTTCTTAGCAGGACCTTATCTTGTAAAAGCTGCCATTGGTGAAGATATCGATACCGAAACATTAGGCGGTGCAGATACACATACTGAAATTTCAGGAATAGCAGATTATAAATTCAAAACAGAACAGGAATGCATGGATCATATTAAACGCATGATCTCGATGCTTGGAAAAAAAGAAAAAGCGGGATTTGATCGCACTAAATCTGTGGCCCCAAAAAAAGATCCGAACGAGTTGTATGGCCTGATGCCATTCGATGGAAAGACATACGATATCGTAGATGTCATTGAAAGAATTGTTGACAATTCAGATTTCGAACAATTCAAAGAAGATTATGGTAAAACAATTGTTTGCGGTTATGGAAGAATTGATGGCTGGGCAGTTGGTATTGTAGCCAATCAACGCAAGATCGTTAAAACAAAAAAAGGCGAGATGCAATTAGGCGGCGTTATTTATAACGATAGTGCCGATAAATCTGCCAGGTTTATTCTCAATTGCAACCAGAAAAAGATACCGATCGTTTTTTTGCAGGATGTAACCGGCTTTATGGTTGGTAGCCGCAGCGAACATGCAGGTATCATAAAAGATGGGGCTAAAATGGTAAATGCTGTTGCCAACTCAGTCGTGCCGAAGATCACGATCATAATTGGTAATTCTTATGGTGCTGGTAACTATGCAATGTGTGGTAAAGCTTACGGCCCCCGGTTTATTTATGCATGGCCTACCGCAAAGATCGCAGTAATGGGTGGCGACCAGGCAGCAAAAACGCTTTTGCAAATTCAAGTAACTGCAATGAAGTCCAAGGGACAGGAAGTGAAACCTGAAGAAGAACAAAAGTTATTATCTGAAATAATAAATCGCTACGATCTGCAAACATCGCCCTATTATGCTGCTGCAAGATTATGGGTTGATGATATTATTGATCCGATCCAAACAAGAACAATTATCGCAGAAGCCATCTTAGCATCAAATAATAATCCTGATTTACCTGCTATAAAATTGGGTGTATTCCAGGTCTGATTTTGTCAGGATTGTAGAAAAAAATGTTTTTTTTTGAAAATAAAATTTAACTACTTTCACTCCCATAATCTACACTAACTGAACGCTTATGAAGAAATCTACATTCCCTGGATTCTTATTGGCATCTATCTGTATCCTTACCCTACTGCAATCTTGTAAAGATGACAGTTATCTTTTAACTCCTCCACCAGTTCCTGATCAGTCATTTGTTGAAGAATTTGACACTGCACAAAAAGCTTATGATAGGGGCTGGCGCTTTATCAACAGAAGTGAATCAATAGGGCGTACAAACTGGCAAAATCCAACCGGGCTTACCGGAATTCCGTTTTTATCTTATAGCGGAACAGGTAATGGTTATATATGGGCCGACTACCAATCTACATCAGCGGCTGCTGCTACCATCAGCAATTGGGCCGTATCACCAGAATTAATAATGCAGAATGGCGACAAAATAATCTTTTTTACACGTTGTGAATTATTGGCATTCACTGCCACTGTTACCACTGATTTTGTAAACAGGATGCAGGTAAGAATAAATAAAACAACTTCTTTGAACTGCGGTGATGGAAATGATCCCGGCGATTTCACTATCCCAATACTTGATATCAATCCGTTTTATAACGAATTTATTCTTCAGGCTTTCAATGACCCGTTAAATCCCCGTCATCTTGAAGCAAAACAAGCTTATCCGCATGTATGGACAAGATTTGAAGCTACTGTTATCGGCCTTGATGGACCAACAAAGGGAAGATTTGCTTTTCGTTATTTTACTGAAGAAGCAGGAAACAATGGAAGGGGTTCTTCAATTGGAGTTGACAGCGTAGCATATATCAGTAGCCATTAAAATTAATCCCACAATCTTTTAGTACTAACCACAAAAACCCTCAAATGAATAAAAGAAATTTACAATTGATTGGTTTCGTGCTTACAATATTTTCCGCAGTTATTTTTACTTCGTGTGGTGAAGAAAAAGTAACTGCAAAATCAACACAACCAGCCAGTCTTTCTTATCATGAAGAGTTTGATTCAATGCAGCGTGTGATCGATATGGGTTGGAAAGGGGTAAATCTTAGTAATCCTTTGGGTGGAGAATCATGGCAGCAAGGCTCATACGTCGTGAACAACCTGAAAGGAGGGCCTTTTGTATCAAGAATTTCTTCTCATTCATACAAAGCCAGCGCAAACGAACATGCTTTTGTTCCATACACTTGCGGTGAAGGTTTGTCTTTTATCAATTGTTGGCTCATCACCCCGGAATTATCAATGAAAAATGGTGATATTATTTCTTTCTGGACAACAACAGGCAACCCTGTTAATTTCCCTGATCGGATGCAGGTTTGGCTAAACCCAACTAACAACAGCACGAATGTTGGCAGAACTGCGAATGAAACAGGTGATTTTACAAAAAAACTTCTTGACATAAATCCGGATCTTACTTTCAACCCATATCCTGTCGGCTATCCAACTACATGGACAAAGTTTGAGATAGTGATAGCAGGTTTACCAAATGGAACAATACCTCAAAAACGTCGTATCGGGTTCAGATACTATGTGAAGGATGGAGGGCCGGGTGGTTCTGTATCTGATGAGATCGGCATTGATGACTTTGATTTTATCAGCCAGTAAAAAAAATAAATTCTTTTTTAAAAATCCAACTTTGGTTTTTCAAGGTTGGATTTTTTAATTTTATCCCTTGCTATGAAAAAAAATATCCTCCTTTTATCGCTTGCTTTTATCGCATTTGCATGCACTGATAACGGAGAAAATACAAGTGCTAACGAACCTGCCGCTTTATCAGATTCATTATTAAAAGAACGTTGGAAGCTGATGAATACAGTGAAGGACAGCATCCGTGATGGGGACCTTGTTTTAAGATGCGGAAATGATTTTATAAGCGAATCATTAAGCGATTTCAGTCAAACCGAAAAACTTTATTCGCACAGTGGGGTTGCAATCATGGATAAGGGAACAATGTATATTTATAGCAACATGGCTGGCGATATCAATCCGGATGAAATAATGCGTCGTGATATTGTCGATTCATTTATTACACCCGTTCACAATATTGCTGTTGGGATATACCGATATGACATTACAACTACAGAGCTTGAAAAATTAAGAAACATCATACATACACATTATATTAATAAGTTGCCATTTGATATGAATTTTGACCTGGCCACACATGATAGAATGTATTGTGCTGAAATGATCGCTAAAGCAGTGGAAAGCGCAACAAATAAAAGGATCATTTTTTCAAAAAGCCTGATCAATGATGAACTTAAAGGAAAATATTTAAAAAAACTGTTACAAAGAAAAATCGTCCCCTCGGAAAAAATGGCTGATCAAAAAGAATATTATGCTCTTGATAACTTGTATTTGAACCAGCATTGCCGCGAAGTCTCAAAAGTCATTTTCGGCAAACCGCAAACGCCAATCAAATTTCCTACACCAGAAAATTATCAGCATTGAGTAAACCCAATGTAATCATGTATACGGACGGCGCAAGCCGTGGTAACCCGGGACCCGGTGGTTATGGCACGATCCTGATCGCAGGAAACAATAGAAAAGAATTATCACAAGGATACAAAAGGACCACCAACAACAGGATGGAATTAATGGCGGTAATAGCGGGTTTGGAAGCTTTAAAAAAAGATGGCTTGAAAATGGTTGTTTATTCAGATAGCAAATATGTTGTAGATGCCGTTGAAAAAGGATGGCTGAATACATGGATTGCTACAGATTTCAAAGGTGGCAAAAAGAATAAAGATCTGTGGCTTCGGTTTTATCATCTTTCCAAAAAACAATTCATGCGTTTTGTTTGGGTAAAAGGCCATGCGGATAATCCTCATAATAACCGTTGTGATCAATTAGCTACTGAGGCTGCTGATTCCGGGATACTGGTAGAAGATGAAGGTTTTGAGAACAAAGGCAATCTCTTATAATAAAAAATCCTCTTGCCTAAGGCAAGAGGATCAAATAATCTTTAAAATAATCTTCATACTGCCTGTATTTCTTTTTTCAACACACTCTTTCCTAAAAGATAAAAACTTCCAAAGAAGATCCCGTTAAATACTAATGTTGATAATACACTCCATTTAAAAAAAGGCAAGGCTTCAGAATAACAAAGCATAA
>DASUTO010000343.1:0-12746 GCA_036374555.1 Chitinophagaceae bacterium | reverse complement strand
GATTGTTGAGATAATATAGTAGCCAACCCATTGTGAGTATCATGATCCCAACTGACGAATAAAATTTAAAAGGCTTTAACCACCTGTTTACACCGAGAATTTGAGTCTCTTCAAATGGCATTAGTATCAAACAAACAATTGCCACGGCAAGGTTGAATAAACCAAACCAGAACAACAATGCATTTCTCCGTTTTAATTCAATGAAGAAATTCATATACATTATTTAATAATTAACAGCAAAATATTGTTTTGTTTTTATCAATCGCACCAATAGATATAAGAACAAACCAATGGGTCCCAACATGAAAGTAAGAAGGAGACAGGGTACTAAGATCAAATGATGAATGTTGTATTTCTGTGCATTCTTTTTTATCCAAATACCTGTAAGCAGGTCAAAAGCAAGATAATGAACCCAGCCAGCGGTCACAGCGGTTTTATCAGTAAATAATTCCATTACCCCATTTAATGAACCGAACTTTTCGAAATCTTCCGGTCGAAACACCTGGAAAATAAGCCATGCATAAACAATAGCGAACAAAGTGATAACAATTCCTATCAGAAATTTATCAAACCCACTCCAGAAAGGGCTTATAATAAGCAGGACAATCCAACCCGCCATCGCGATGGTGCTGCAGGTTTGGAAAACAGAATCCGGTGACATAGTAATTTAAATTTAAGTGGAAGAATATTTATTCAACGATGAAATGATCCTTTTGTAAGTTTCCTCGTCACTTAATTTTTCTGCGACAAATTTTTTCCCGATCACTTTTTCATAAAGTTCTATGTATCGCTGTGAAATTGTATTCACCCATTCCTCATCCATTTCAGGAACTGTTTGTCCTTCTTTACCCATGAAGTTATTGGCAATTAACCATTCCCTTACAAATTCTTTGCTTAATTGTTTTTGCCGTTCACCGGTTTCCTGCCTTTCTTCAAACCCATCTGCATAAAAATAACGGGATGAATCCGGAGTATGCACTTCATCCATTAAATAAATTTCATCTCCCAATTTTCCAAATTCATATTTTGTATCAGCCAGTATCAATCCTCTTTTTGCGGCGATTGCTTTTCCTTTTTCAAAAAGTTGAAATGCGTATTTACTAAGAAGGGTCCATTCATCTTTTGTAGCCAACCCTTTTACAATTATTTCATCAGGGGAAATATCTTCATCATGACCCGCATCGGCTTTTGTAGAAGGAGTGATGATGGGTTCCGGAAAAAAATCATTTTCTTTTAATCCATCGGGCATGGTAGCACCGCATAAAATTCTTTTTCCTGAACTATATGTTCTCCATGCATGACCGACAAGATTACCGCGAACAACCATTTCAATTTTAAATGGTTCACATTTTTTTCCAATAGAAACATTGGGAGCCGGTACATCAACCAACCAATTCTTACAAATATCTTTTGTTTCGCCGAGCATGTAAGCTGCAATCTGGTTAAGCACCTGGCCTTTGAATGGAATAGGACGGGGCAGGATGACATCAAAAGCGGAGATACGATCAGAAGCGATCATCACCAACCAATCATTGTCGATAAAATAGACATCTCTTACTTTTCCTTTGTAAAAATTGCTTTGATTTGGAAAGTTGAAATTAGGCATGCCCGAAAGTAAACAGGTGAGAAAATTTGCCCAATAACAGGGAGTTCAAGATTTCAACATTTTATCCTAAATGTCTAAAAATTAGATTTTAACTTACAAATTACTATTCTTACTTTTCCATAACAATTTGTAAAACCAAAATTACCTAATATGAGTAAAAGCCTGCGCTTTACGGCTGCTTGCCTGATTACTGTATTATTTTGTCTACAAACTTTGGCGCAAACCGTAACCATCAGCGGAACTGTCCGCAATTCCACCACAAAAGAGGCCATTCCTGCTGCCTCGGTAATTATTAAAGGAACCACTTCAGGAACATATACGAATGACAAAGGATATTTTTCTATTTCGGCTTCTGCAAAATTTCCGCTCACCATAGTCTTAAGTCATGCAGAGTTTGATTCAACAGAAATAGAGTTAAGTAGCGAATCTGCTGTTGAAGCAGAGCTTGCTCCAAAAGTTACAATAGGACAAGAAGTAGTTGTTGCAGCTGTCCGTTCACAACAAAGGATCCTGGAAGCTCCTGTTACTATTGAAAGACTTAGTGGTTCAGCTCTAAGAAATGCTGCTGCACCGAATTATTATGAAGCCTTGGCTAATCTTAAGGGAGTGGATGTACATACAGCGAGTCTGACCTTTCGTACAATTACCACAAGAGGCTTTGTTAGCAGTGGAAATACTCGTTTAAATCAATTGGTAGACGGTATGGATAACCAAGCGCCGGGACTTAATTTTTCTGTGAGTGCTATCGTTGGTTTGACGGAATTAGATGTAGATAATGTCGAAATCCTGTCTGGTGCTTCTTCTGCATTATATGGATCAGGAGGTATGAACGGAACGGTACTTATATCCAGTAAAAATCCCTTTAAGTATCAGGGGCTGAGTTTTAACATGAAACAGGGTATAATGCATGCAGATGGCAAGCAAAGAACCGCACAACCATATTACAATTGGTCACTACGATGGGCAAAGGCAATCAAAAACAAGGTTGCCTTCAAAATTACTGGTGAGATTTTGAGCGGTGCTGATTGGCAGGCAGAAGACTATGGTAATAAAACGTTAGCTGCGGACGGCTTATTTCATGCTTCGAGTGGCAACCGTACCGGTAACGCGGACTATAACGGCATTAACACGTATGGCGATGAAACAAGCATTAATATGGATGCTTTCTCGTACTATGTTCAAGACCAGATAAGACGAGGACTTCTGAGTGCCACGGGAAATCTTTTTGATATTGTGAACTATTCGGATGCATATTGGGCGGCGAACGGTAACCCTGTTTATCCGACGACTGCACAGCGAGATGCATGGGCTCAGTCAATTTATAATTTGATTTTACCTTTGGGCGGGGCAACAGCAGCTGGAGCCGCTCGGGCAGCTGCTTTGCAAATGTTCCCCTTCTATAATGGGAAAAAAAATGGATACTACAACAATGCCAGTGTAACAAGAACCGGGTATAATGAAGAAGATCTTGTTGATTACAACACATTGAACGTAAAATTCACCGGTGGCATTCATTGGAAAATAAATGAACATATTGAGGCCTCCTGGAATTCTTACTTTGGTACAGGTACTTCAGTTTACACTGGCGCGAACCGTTACTCACTTAAAGATTTTAAGATTGGCCAACATAAGCTTGAGTTCAAAGCAAGAGATTGGTTTGTGAGAGCCTATACAACGCAAGAAAATGCCGGTGGGTCTTATATTGGTGATGCGGTCGGGACATTTTTAAATGAGGCTGCACGACCGAGTGGTACGGTTTGGTTCCCTCAATATATCGGAACTTTTTCTGAGTATAAAAGAAATATGGGGCTTGGTCTTGCACCGGCTCAATCAGATCTAGGCCTGCATAATGCTTTGAGGCAAGTTTTCGATTACGGAACTGTTAACCCATTTGCTGGTAATGCACCTATTGCAGGTTCTCCGCGGTTTTTACCAGGCACCTCACAATTTATAACAGCTTCAAATACTATAAAAGGAACTCCTGTAAATAAACCAGGGGGCTCAAAATTTCTTGATAGATCTGATCTGTGGGCTGCAGAAGGCCAATTGAATCTTTCTGATGCATTAGATTTTTCCGACGTGGTTGAATTGACAATAGGTGCTCAATGGAAACTATGGGTATTAAATTCCCAGGGTACAATTTTTTCAGATACAGCAGGGACTATTAAAGTGAACGAAACAGGAGGATATATACAGTTAAAGAAAAAATTATTTAACGATATTTTGACTTTAACCGCCTCTGGCAGGTATGATAAGCAAACCAATTTTGATGGCAAGTTCACTCCTCGTATCGCCGCTGTTATACAGGCTGCAAAAGATCATTTTATCCGACTTTCTTATCAAAGTGCCTACCGATTTCCGGTTAACCAGGATCAATATATCAGTTTAAGATTGGGCGGCGGTACAAATTACCTTATTGGCAGCTTACCTGAATTTCAAACCTTTTATCAGTTAAATTCAGCGGCGAAACCTGGTTACACACTTGAAAGTGTACTCGACTACAGAGCCCATGCATTGGCCGACTCAAATCGTTTGAAAATTGCGGCATTTAATGAGCTTACACCTGAAACAGTAAAATCTTATGAAATTGGTTATAGGGGCCTTATTGCGAAAAAACTATTGGTTGACGCATATTTTTATTATAGCAGGTATGAAAACTTCCTGATTAACCAAACTGTAGTTCAGGCTACTAACAATAACGCAAACTGGCAGGTTTATTCAAGTTTTAGCAGCAATAGTTTAACTTATAAGCAGAACTCGAGCCAGCAAATAAAATCAGTCGGTTGGGGTATTGGCATTGAGTATAACTTTTATAAAAAATATATTCTCTCTGGAAACCTATTCTCTGACGAACTCAGAAACCTTGGTGTAAATGAAGTTAGTTTTTTCAATGCTCCGGAGTATCGTTATAATCTCGGTTTAAGAAATGACAATGTTTACAAAGGAATTGGATTTAATGTTATTGCGAAATGGCAGGATGTAAATCATTATGAAGGAACTTTTGTAGCTGGTACCTTACCTGCATTTACATGGATAGATGCGCAGGTAAGCTATAGATTACCAAAAAGCAAAAGCATGTTCAGATTGGGTTGTACAAATTTTGTTAATCATTATGCCAGAACCGGGTATGGAAGTCCAGCCGTGGGAGGTTTGTATTATGTGAGCTATGGATATAATATTTTCTAATAGAAATCAAATGATCACAAATGGAAACGTCTCGCTTGAAGCGAGACGTTTCCATTTTATATAAGTACTGATAAAAGTCAGCTGAGTTTCCAACTTGATTGACCAATGCGAAATCCGTTGTGATAAAGACTTATTTTATAAACACCTTTTTCAAAGTTTTCAGGCTCCAGGGCAAATTGCAATCGTTTCGTTTCCCCTTTATTATATTCAAACAGCAGTTTTCGGGAATATACTTTTCTTCCTTCGGTTTTTGTTTGAAAACTTCCTGCATCCCAAACTTCAGGATTGACAGATTTACCAGACGGATCAGAAATCACAATAATGATCTCTGCATTTTGATACCCTGTACTATTATTCTTTACTGTAAATGACGAGATGAATTTATTTGCCTCCTCCTGTTGCGTGGTTTCAATTTCCTTTTGATCTGGTTGGACCTTGTATGCTGCAAAACGAATACCCGACGCAACAAAAAGCGAAAGATCATTACTTTCTTTTGATCGAATTTTATTCTCACCAGGCTCTGCTTTTTTATTTTGTTGTGGACTAACTTCATTACTGAGTTGGGCAAATTCACTAAGGGGCCTTTTATTTTCACCATTCAGTATCGTACCTTCTTTTTCCAATCCTATCATTCTTATTTGAAGCGTATCAATTTTGATCTTAACGATACCAAGGTCTTCCTTTGAAATATCTTTTTGCTCCAGGATATTACGAATATCAAGCCTGAGTTGATTTACTTCACCGAGCTTTTGCACCCATACACTATCAGACAAATTTCTTGTTAAGGAATCAACCTGAATTCTTTTCGGGTCTAGCTGATCCAGCGTCTGGATAAAAAAACCCCTGAGTGAATCGGAAACCGCTTTTGCCACAGCCGACGAATCTTTCACAAAAACCTCCTTTACATTATTTGCGTACTGGTTTTTATCATATAAATGATAAACCCACGTTATAACAAGGCCTCCCGCCAGCAGCGCTAAAAGGATTGATTTATTATCTCTCATTCGGGGTCAAGCTAACTAATTATTGAAAACAACAAACAGCGGAACTAACTATGTGGAAAAATGCCCGTCTGCCGGCAATGGCAATTAAAAAAAGTCCCCCGATTTAATCGGGGGACTGTAGTGAATATTGGATCGACAATTTTTATATATGATTAGCTAAATAATCCACCTTTTTTCAATGTAGTTACGCCTTCGCCAATTTTGAACCCGTTGTGATACACCTGGATCTTGTAATCACCAACCTGGAATTTATCTTGTGTCAAAGGAAGCTGCACGTTCTGACGCTTGCCCTGCTCATAAGGAACTGTAAGCTTAGAAGTGAAAGATTTATCACCTTCTTCTCTTGTTGTAAATGTTCCGCCGGTAGCTTCTGACACAACTTTTCCGTCAGGAGCAGTTACTATGATATACATATCAGCCGGGCCGCTTTTGGTTATTCTGTTTTCAACATCGAATGATATAACCAGTTTGTCTACTCTTTTTGCGGTAGTAGTCTCTTTTTCTTTATCACCCTTTTGCTTTAAGGGGGTCATAGCGATATTGCTTGCGCTGAAAGTAGAACCAACATCAACTGTTTCTTCCAATACTTTCTTTTCTGCCTGTGTTGTAGTCAGGTTTGCTGTTAAAGTGTCTTTTTCTACAATAAGCTGTGCCTTTTCAGCTGTCAAGGTTTGATTTTCGCCGGTTAGCCTTGCATTCTCAGCCTGGAGAGTTTCGATCTGTGAATTGAGTTCTTCGATCAAGGTTTTTGCTCTTGCAAGTTCTGATGATGTAGCATTCTTCTTTCTCAAAATGCTGTTGATCTCACCTTTTAATTTGGAGATCTCAGATTGCTTACTAGTCAATTTACCAGAAAGGTCATTGTTAGCAACGGTAACTGAATCATATTTATCAAGTGTAAACTTGTAAAGAGATTCTAATGAATCACGCTGACTCATGTAATGAACACCTTCTTCGGTTTTTGAAAGGATCTCTTTGTCTGACCTGTTTATTTTCATTAGAAAATAAGCCCATGAACCGAGGAGGGCAACTGCCAGCAGACCAATAACGATGTTTTTTGAATTGCTACTTCTCTGCGGTGTTGTCGTAGGCGTAGCAGATGGATAATTTGTGTTTGTCATTTTTATTTGAATTTTACAGTTTCAAAATAAATTGGATTCGCTCAAAATAAGTTGGATTATTTATTAACAGGATCTCAATTTCGTGTCACACCTCATTAAAGAAAAACCATGCCAAAAACGGGAAAAGTTTTTCTCAATGATGTCAACAAATATTCGTGTTTGTGTTCATGAATCCTTGTAATTTAGCGTCTTATGTCGCATGAAAAGATAATAGCAGAGTGGAAAAAAAAAGTTTTCAAGCCTTTTTACTGGTTAGAAGGCGAGGAGGAGTACTTTATTGACAAGGTTGTGGATTACGCCGAGCACAACATCCTTAATGAAACCGAAACAGGGTTTAATCTCACGGTCTTTTACGGCAAAGATGCGGCCTGGCCCGACGTAATTAACGCATGCCGCCGTTATCCGATGTTTTCCGAACGACAGGTAGTATTATTAAAGGAGGCACAACAGATGCGGGACATTGAAAAACTCGAGGCCTATATCGAAAACCCGTTGAGCTCAACCATTCTTGTTGTTTCTTATAAAGAAAAGAAAATTGATGGTCGGACAAAATTTGCAAAACTGTTAAAAGATCGTGGTGTGCTGCTCTCCACTAAAAAAATTTACGAAAACCAGCTTCCGCAGTGGACGGAAGAGATCGTTCGCGATCATGGCTATGAAATTTCCAGGAAGGCCCTGATGTTATTGGTAGATCATATCGGTAATGATCTGAACAGGATCGAAAATGAGATCGAAAAGATATTGGTTAATCTCGGTAAAAGAAAAATGATCAACGAAGATGATATTGAAGAATTCATTGGAATAAGTAAGGAATTTAATGTTTTTGAATTTCAAAATGCCTTGGCCAATAAAGACCTTTCGGGCTGTATACGTATTGTTCAATATTTTGAAGCAAACCCCAAAGCAGCGCCAATTCAGTTGATCTTTCCCTCACTCTATTCATTTTTCAGCAAATTATATATGATACATGGATTGAGCAGCCGCGAAGAGAAAATAGTAGCTGCCGCTATCGGCGTAAACCCATTTTTTATTAAAGATTATTTGCAGGCGGTAAAAGTCTACAGCTTTCCGCAAGTAGAGAAAGCTATATTGCTATTGCATCAGTATAATTTAAGATCGGTTGGGGTTTCCGATATTGGTACTGAAGACGCATCACTTTTGAAAGAAATGGTATTTAAAATAATTGCACCTTAATCAACTAATAATGGTCAAATCATGTTTCTTTGCATTGATCAGTAAAACTTTATTTATGAAAAAAATCAGTTGGATCGCCGGCTTGTTTATGCTGGTGGCTTTCTCCGGGTGTTTTGATACGGTCGATGAATTTACCATTGCTGAAAATGGTAGCGGCACATTTGTTAATAGTCTTGATATGGGCAAAGTACTGGGTCTTGCAAAGACTATGGGCGGCGGAAATGACGAAATGAAAGAATTTGAGAAAATGAAAGTAGATACTGTCGTTAATTTAAAAGACATTAAAGACAGCCTGAAAAAATTAAATGATGCAGAGAAAAAGATAGCAGCAAACGGCACCTTAAGGATCCAGATAGATGGAAAAGAGGATAAATTAAATTTCACGTTCACATTTCCTTTTTCAAATGCATCCGAGATCGCCCCGATCCACCGTGTGTTGAAAAAAGCTAAGGAAGATGTCCTCGATGAGATAATGACTAACCTGATGGGTAAGGGGAGTAATAAAAACGAGGAGCTACTTGGCAAAGGGGAAGATGATGAGCAATCCGAAGAAATGGGTGCAAATCTTGATCAATACTATACTAATGTTTATGAAAAAGGCAAGTTCTCACGCAAACTCAACAAAGAGAAATACGCAAATATCAGTGATGATAAAGCGTTGAAGTCTATGCAGGAAATGGCTCAAATGGGAATGAGCATAAGTATGAAAACAGTCATTAATCTTCCAAAGCCCGCAAAGAAAGCAGAAGGTAAAGGAGTAAAGCTTTCAGACGATAAGAAAAAAATTACGATGGAAGGAACCTTAGATGATTTCTTTGAAGATGGTTCTTATTTTGAATACAATATTGAATACTAAGTAAAGACCCCCGCCGGTAGCGGGGTTTCTTTATAATACTTCTAAACTATTAATCTTATCCTGGTCAATTTGTTTAACCAATTCTTCTAACGTGTTGAATTTTACTTCTGCCCTTAAAAATTTCTTTACATAAACCCGAATCGTTCTTCCATAAATGTCCTTACTGAAATCAAAGACATTTACCTCTATCACTCTTTTTTTACCATCGACCGTCGGCCGAAAACCGATACTCATCATTCCTTTGTATTGGGCATCTTCTATTGGAAAGGAATTAACTTCGGTTAAGGGTTCGTTTTCAGTTGGCGATCCTTTCTTCAGACTTACATATACAGCATAGATCCCATCGCCGGGTATTATCTTTTCGGGATCATGCATTTTTAAATTCGCAGTAGGGTATCCTAATTGCCTTCCTAATTTATTTCCATGCACAACTTCACCTTCAAAAAAGAAAATATAGCCAAGAAGCTTATTCGCCATTTCAATATCATTATGAAGAACTGCTTCGCGGATATTTGTTGAGCTGATAGCGATCTCCTCCAGGATATGTTTGGGTATTTCCTTTATTTTAAACCCAAATTGAGGCGCCATTCTTTCCATCAACTTATAATCCCCCAACCGCTCCCGGCCAAACCGATGATCATAACCTATAATTATAGTATCAGGATGAAATTTTTCAAAAAGAAAGTCCCGGATATACTCTTCAGCCGGTTGGTTAGCAAAAGCATCGGTAAAAGGAACAATAACAAGGTGATCAACACCTAGGCCTGATAATACTTCAATTTTTTCCTCCAGTGTATTAATAAGTCTTACACCAAGTATTGCCGAAGAAATAACTTTACGGGGATGTGGATGAAAAGTAATGATAACAGATTCACCATTTATTTTCAGAGCTTCAACCTTTAGCTTATTTATGATCTGCCGGTGACCGACATGAACCCCGTCAAAAGTTCCAATTGTTATTACTGCATTATTAAAGACCGGTAAATTATCAATATCCCTGTGTACCTGCATGAATGCAAAATAAATGTTCAATGTTCAATTAGCAATACTCTTTGTTCAAGTATTTTTGCGGCACAACACTATTCATGAGTCTATATTCAAAAAGAGGTGTCTCGGCACAGAAAGAAGAAGTGCATGCTGCCACCAAAAGCCTTGACAAAGGACTTTATCCAAAAGCATTTTGCAAGATTTATCCTGATGTTCTTTGTGGCGATGGTCAGTGGGTAAACGTTATGCATGCTGACGGAGCCGGTACAAAATCAATTCTTGCTTATTTGTACTGGAAAGAAACAGGCGATCTTTCGGTTTGGAAAGGGATCGCACAGGATGCGATCGTGATGAATCTTGATGATCTTCTTTGTGTAGGAATTTATAACAATTTGCTTTTTTCTTCTACGATCGATAGAAATAAACATCTGATACCTGCTGAAGTGCTTGAAGCTATAATAACCGGCACCCAGGAATTTTTTGATAAAATGAAAAGTTTTGGTGTAAATATTACTTATATGGGTGGCGAAACCGCCGATGTTGGTGATGTAGTGAGAACAATTGCTGTGAATGGTACAATGACCTCCAGGTGGCTTAAATCAAAATTGATCACTAATGAAAAAATAAAACCAGGAAATGTAATTGTTGGTCTTGCTGGTTATGGAAAAGCTGATTACGAAGATGCATATAACAGTGGTATTGCCAGCAATGGACTCACCAGCGCAAGGCATGATATGCTGCAAAAAAATTATGCAGAAAATTATCGTGAATCATTTGACAATTCGCTGGATGACTCTGTTGTTTATATTGGTCCTCACAGGTTAAGAGAAAATGTTCAATATTCATTGCGTAATGAACAATTATCGGCTACTGTTGGCGAGTTGTTATTAAGCCCAACAAGAACTTTTGCGCCTATCCTAAAAGAATTATTAGTAGATCATTTTGAAACGATCAACGGTTTGATCCATTGCAGTGGGGGCGGTCAAACAAAATGCCTGAAATATGTTCCTGATAATGTCCGGATCATAAAAGATAATTTATTTGAGCCCCCAGTTATTTTTAAATTGATCCAGCAGGCAAGCAAGTCTGATGATAAAGAAATGTACCAGGTTTTTAATATGGGTACAAGATTAGAAATTTATACAAATGAAAAAGATGCAGCGACGATCATTGGCATTGCAAAAAAATTTGGCGTAGATGCCCAGCTTACCGGCAGGGTAGAAGAGAGTGGGAAAAAGGAATTACGGATCAAAACATCAACTGCCCAGGTAGAATACTCGCTATAAAGTTCAAACTTTTTTCTTAACAATGAAATAAACTGAACCGATCTCTTTATTTCTTTTTTTACTATTAATGTATAAGATCGCTTTACCAGCGTTGTTTACATTGATATGAAAATTCCCATCCTCTCCCAGAATTATTTTTCCCTGGGAAAGAGATAATTCCAGGTCTTCCTTTTTTACTTTAGAGACGCTAATTTTAACTATGTTATCTGTTTTGGTATAAAGAATATATTTTTCATTCATGACAATATCAACATCTTCGGCTTCAATCACAAAAGTTACGGGTTGCTTTCTATAAGCTTTCACGGCCCTGTTATTTTGACTTGCCGGGCTCCACATAGGGCTTTTCTTCATAATTCGCATCACTTCTTGTTCCATCCCATAACCAAAATTTGTCAAAGTCTTTATATCTGAAATGGCGCCGGTTTTATCAACAATAAATTGAACTAGCACTGTATAAATGCCAATCGGCGCACCATTCTCTACAGGCACATTAGGATTAAGATTTTGTTCGAGATATTTTCTCCAGGCAGCTTCACCTCCGGAAAAAGTAGCTTCAACATCCACTTTTTCAAATACTCCATCTCCGATCATAATGGTATCAGGACGAGATTCGGTTTGAGAAAACAAAGAGTTTGAAATTAAGACGAAAAGAAAAAATAAAATTTTAAGCATAGAGAGCAGGTTTCAGTTTTTTAAAGTACCCTGCTATAAAAATAATGAATATATTTTGTCGTTTATTGTTTTATCATTTTATACACATTTAAGATCTTTCCACTAACATCAACAACATTGATGATATAAGTTCCATTTGCCAGGGACGAAACGTTTAATGAGGCGTTATTCCTGCCTTTCTTCAAACTTGTCTTTGATACCATTTTTAAGCTTGATGAAATATCGTATACTCTTATTTCACCATTTACCTCGGCTTTTGAATCATATAGGATCGTGATGCTATTAGTGGCCGGGTTAGGAAAGATTGGAGATAACTTATCGACTTCTGCTTTATTTATTTTATATCCTGTTACTGTTACCTCCTCTATCTTACCAGGTTTTGATGTTGTTTTAGTATTATTTGGTTTTCCCTCTATTTTATTTCCTGTAACTACAACTTCTTCAACCTTATCATTATCTTCTACCTCTTCTACAATCATAAAAGTGAAAGGCTGTTTTCGGTAAGCTTTTACTACCTGTCCATTTTGCCTTGCCGGTATCCAATTTGGAGATAATTTCATTACTCTTATACATTCCTGTTCCATCCCAAATCCAAGTTTTGTAGTGGGTTTAATATCGCTGATATTACCTTTCTTATCAACAATAAACTGAAGTACAACAGTAAAAGTTCCAGCGGTTGAACCGCTATCAACCGGAACAGTTGCATTAATATTTTCACTTAAGAATTTTCTCCATGCTGTTACCCCCCCGGGAAAAGAAGGTTCTATTTCCATTTTTTCAAAAACTTTGTTATCATCATCTTGAGCAACTTCTCCATTTACTCTTATTTCTTTT
>DASUTO010000342.1:0-5094 GCA_036374555.1 Chitinophagaceae bacterium | reverse complement strand
CGGAAATGTGCCGCTTCACCGGCATTGTGTTCGATCGTCACTTCATGACCGTTGCTTACCAATACACTCACTGCATCCGGCGTCAATGCAATACGATTTTCCTGGAAAGCAATTTCTTTAGGGATCCCGATCTGCAGCTTCGCACCTTTTGGTTTTATATCCAGCGTCTCCTCCAATGTTTCGTAGCTGAACGATGTGCTGATCTTTGGTTTTTGCTGGCTCATGAGTTGGTGCCTGTTATTGGTTGCGGGTTTATTTTTTGTTACCAGCTCTTGGAAATCTTTTCAGCTTTTGTTGTTTCCAATTTGCTGCTTCGTCACGCAAATTGCTCACTCGTACTTCCAATAATTCTGCTCATCAGAATTGGTACAGTTGAAGAGTGCGACGCAACCGTTGCTAAATAGTAGCAGCTTAGCCGGGAATCAAAAATAACTATTTATCCTGTATAGTAATGTGGCGGGTTTCTGAATCCACAACTTCTATAAACACACGAATAGTATCGTTTGGGAATATGCCCGGTGCCTTTTCAGGCCATTCTACAAAACAAATATGATCGCTGTAAAGACAATCCTCTACACCTGCCCTTATCGCCTCTTCCTCGTCCTTCAATCTATAAAGATCGATATGAAAGATCTTGCCAGAGGGAAAGTAGTATTCATTAATAATAGAAAAGGTGGGGCTACCAACGACATCTTTTACCCCTTTTGTTTCGCAAAGAGCATGTATAAAAGTGGTTTTGCCGGCACCCATGCTTCCATGAAAAGCGATCACTTTTTTTGTGCCGATCGCCTTCCAAAAACGATGGGACGCCTCCTTTATATCAGTTAATTTATAAGTGATCTTCACCGGGCAAAGATATTTGGGTTTTGCAACCGGGTGTATAAGATTATCAATTACTTAATTGGCTCGCCTTTCATTAATCTGTATTTTTGCAACAGAATTTGCAACGACCTCACCCCAACCCCCTCTACTGAAGGAGAGGGGCTTTGGAGACGCAAAAGAAAGGATTTAATTATGGAAAATGTACAATGGAAAGTAGAAGGAATGGATTGCAGCAGCTGTGCACTTACAATTCATAAGTACCTGGAAAAACAGGGAATGAAAAATGTGAAAGTGAATTCAGTAAGTGGGGATGTAAGTTTTGAAATGAACGGTGGCGCAGCAACACCTAAGTTGGTAAAAGGATTGAGTGATCTTGGCTACCAGGTAGCCAATCAGCAACAAATAACTGAAAAGAAAAAGCCATTTCTCTCAACACATCTTCAGCGGTTTTTCTTTTGTCTTCCATTTGCACTTGTATTCGTCTTGCACATGATCCCGGGTTTGCATATACATTGGATCGATAATCCCTGGTTGCAACTGGGATTAACCATTCCTGTTTATATAGTAGGTATGAGTTACTTTGGCAAAAGTGCATGGAAGAGTTTACGCAATGGTTTACCAAACATGAATGTATTGGTCGCACTTGGTGCTACTGCAGCATTTGTTTACAGTTTATATGGAACATTAACAGGCCAGGCAGAAAATTTTATGTTCTATGAAACATCTGTCACCATTATTACACTTGTATTCCTCGGCAATTACTTAGAAGATGCTTCTATACAATCTACACAAAGAGAATTGAAGAAACTGGTCAAGTCACAAAAGGTAATGGCAAACATGATCGCTTTTGATGAAAAGCACCAGGAACAAATTTTTCCAGTTGAAAATACTCAACTACGAGTAGGCGATCTTATTTTAATCAGGAGCGGTGAGCAGGTTCCTATTGACTGTAAAATTCTTTGGGGTGACGCTCATGTTAACGAAGCCATCATCACGGGTGAAAGTAGTCCTGTTCATAAATATGCAAAAGATAAACTTATTGGTGGAAGTGTAGTGACTGACGGAACGATAAAAGCACAGGTGACTGCTGTTGGTGATGACACTGTTCTTGCCGGTATTATAAATATGGTTAAACAAGCACAAGGAGAAAAACCGCCTGTACAACAATTGGCTGATAGGATCAGTGCCATATTTGTTCCACTTGTGATTGGTATTGCCGTAGTAACACTTGCAGTGAATTGGATCACAATAAATGAATTTACTCCTGCATTAATGCGCAGCATTGCTGTATTAGTTATCGCTTGCCCCTGTGCAATGGGACTAGCAACACCTGCGGCAATCGCTGTTGGCTTGGGAAGAGCTGCGAAAAATGGAATTCTTTTTCGCAACGCTACCAGTCTGGAAATGTTTAGAAACATAACTCAGGTTGTGTTTGATAAAACAGGAACACTTACTACAGGAAAGTTTGTTATTTCGGATTTCGGATTGCAGATTTCGGATTTAAGTGAAGAAGAGTTTAAAAAGATTACTTTTTCCTTAGAAAAATACTCTAACCATCCAATAGCAAAAAGTATAACTGAAGATTGGAAAGTTAAAGATGAAATACGCTGGAATAAAATAGAAGAAATAAAAGGGCTTGGAATGAAAGCAAGCGATAAAGAAGGAAATGAATATTGGGCTGGCTCATTTAATGTGGCAAAAGAATTCACAAAAGAAGATACTCACAATATTTATATTGTAAAAAATAATAAGCTGCTTGGCTGGATCGATGTGAAAGATGAGATTCGCCCTGAAGCAAAATCGGTGATTGATTATTTACATAGCAAAAACATAAAAACAATTCTACTGAGCGGTGATCGTCGTGCAAAATGTGAGGCATTGGCAGCGCAGCTAAATATTGACGAAGTAATTGCCGAGCAAACGCCTGAACAAAAATTGCAAAAGATAGCGGACCTGAATGCTGCTACCCCTACTGCGATGGTTGGTGATGGCATTAATGATGCACCGGCATTGGCAAAAGCAACCATTGGTATTTCAATGAGTGAGGCTTCGCAGGTTGCTGTGCAAAGTGCACAAGTAGTGTTGATGAGCCAGGGCTTAAAGAAATTGCCAATGGCTCTCGGGCTTGGCAAAGCCACTTATGTGACTATTAAACAAAATCTTTTCTGGGCATTTGCATACAATATTGTTGCTATTCCTGTTGCTGCGCTTGGTTTTCTTACTCCGACCTTCGGTGCATTGGTAATGGGATTAAGTGATGTGGTGCTTGCGATAAATTCTGTAAGACTGTTTGTGAAGAAAGTTGAATAACGTTGACACTATAACCAGAATTATTCTTTTCCTAACTTCATCGTTCAACATTCATTGATCCTTGTCTGATATTCATAAGATATTAAAAGAATATTGGGGCTATGATGCTTTCAGACCTTTGCAGGAAGACATTATCAATTCTGCTCTTCAAGGAAAAGATACGCTTGCTTTAATGCCAACCGGCGGAGGAAAGTCATTGTGCTACCAGGTTCCGGCTTTAGCTAAAGAAGGATTATGTCTTGTTATCTCTCCATTGATCGCATTAATGAAAGACCAGGTCGAAAACCTGCGAAGGAAAAATATTACTGCATTTGCAATTTATTCCGGCATGAGCCGTGCCGAAGTGATCACTACATTAAAAGTAGCTACGAATAGCAATTGCAAATTTTTATACGTTTCTCCTGAACGGCTTGAAACAAACCTGTTTAAAGAATATCTACCCGGGATGAATATAAATCTCGTTGCTGTAGATGAAGCACATTGCATCTCACAATGGGGTTATGATTTTCGCCCTCCTTATTTACGTATTGCTGCTTTAGGAGAAGAATTGCACAATGTTCCCATTCTCGCATTAACTGCGTCGGCAACAAAGGAAGTGCTAGATGATATCTGTGAGAAACTTCAGTTCAAAGAAAAAAATATTTTTCGTCAATCCTTTGAGAGAAAAAATTTATCATACAGTGTTTTTAAAGTTGATTCCAAGATCAATAAAGTATTTGAGATATTAAATAAAGTACAAGGCAGTTCAATTGTTTATTGCAAAAGCCGTAAGCGAACAAAAGAAATAGCCGAGCTGCTGCAATTGCAAAACATCGTATCCGATTTTTATCATGCAGGCTTACCACAAGAAGAGAGAGGTAAACGCCAGGAAGATTGGATAAAAAGTAAAACAAGGGTTATCGTTTGCACCAATGCATTTGGAATGGGAATTGACAAACCTGATGTTCGTTCCGTAATACATGCAGACATACCCGATTGTTTGGAGAATTATTACCAGGAAGCAGGACGTGCAGGAAGAGACGGTGAAAAATCATTTGCTGTTTTGCTTTATGATGATAATGATATCACGGAACTGGAAGGATTAGCAAATATTCGCTATCCATCTATCGACGATATAAAAAATGTTTACCAGTCAGTTGCAAATTACTTACAAATACCTGCAGGCACAGGCGAAGGGAATTATTTTGATTTTGATATCAATGATTTTGTAAAAAAGTTCAAGCTAAATACTCATACAGCCATTTATTCATTCAAAGCATTGGAACAAGACAACTGGCTTGCACTAAATGAACAGGTGTTTCTTCCTTCGAAAGTAAAGTTTACTACAAATAAGGAAGTATTGTACGAGTTTGAAAAAGCGCATCCTGAACTTGAGCCGGCCATCAAGGCTTTGCTTCGTGGTTATGAAGGCATTTTTGATTTTCCTACTTCCATTTCTGAAACAGTATTGATCCGCCTTTTGAAAAAAGATGTGGGAGAAATAAAAAAAGATCTTACTCAATTGCATCTGTACGGTATTATCCACTACGAACCACAGAAAGATTCGCCACAACTTTATTTTCCACGTAATCGTGTGAAGGTGGAAGATCTTTCTCTAAATATGGATCTGTATCATAAAAGAAAAGAAAAGTTTGTTGCAAGAGTAAAAAATATTATTCAATACGTCTCTGAACTGGTGACCTGCCGAAGTAAAATGATCGGCAGTTATTTTGGTGACAACAAATTGCATAATTGCAAGGTATGTGACAATTGCCTGCGCCAGAAAAAAGTTCATATCGACGAAAAAGAATTTGAAAAGATCAGTAATCGAATTCAAACTGTGCTGGGGCCGCAACCTTTACCTTCAAAAGAATTAATGGATCAGCTTGGTACCATTAAAAAAGACAAAGCATGGAAGGTGATCGAGTTTCTGCAGGCAGAAAATAAATTAGAAGTGGATAATGCGGGATGGGTGAGATTAAA
>DASUTO010000341.1:0-3552 GCA_036374555.1 Chitinophagaceae bacterium | reverse complement strand
TCTTGAATTGCGACTCGTTGGGCAAACATGGAAGGAGCCAACTCCCGTGCACATCGAGTTATGCGATTTTATGCCCGAAAACAAACCATGGAAGGAACGAAGGCAGGGAGAATGGGTGGAGGCAGCCGCTAGCGTAACACTTCTAACCGACCGATAATAAAAAAGGCGCTGTTATCAACAGCGCCCTTTCTTTTTTATTTCCTTATTGTTTTAGTTTGCTTTAACGAGCTTCAGAGTTTTTCTCTGAGCCCCCTGCGATACTTCGAGGACATAAATTCCGGGTTTATAAGTATTGCCAATTCGCAGCGTTTGGATGCCCCGCAGCGAAGTTCTTGATTCAACAACTCTTCCCGTTAGATCGTAGACTTTTACCTGGAAGTCATTATTTGTGGAGCCGCTCAGTTGAAGATCAAAATAGTTATATGATGGATTGGAGCGGACTTTTACAGAGAAGTTATTTTCAAATTCTGCACTTCCGTCCCGACGAGTAACAGATTCCACTGTACAGCTACCCAGCATATCGCTGTGACCGAGATGGTCGGCTACGCCGGACGCGCCAATTGTAAGAGTATTACTCCCCTTATGACAAATTTCAATCTTGTCACCGTTCTTGCCACCTGCAACATCTGCAACGGATACGATCCTCGATGCCGAGCCTGGACATCCTTTTTGATCCAATACCATCACGGTATAAGTAGTAGTTGCTGTGGGGCTAACTGTAATACCTGAAGCGGTAGAACCGCCTGTCCAGCTATACGTGTAGGGACCCGTTCCGCCACTAACTGTTGCTGTAAGCATCAATGATGATGCTGGTGCATATGCGGGGTAGACGGTGTTTGGCAGGACACCCTGTGGCAGCGCAAATGCGTTGGGTATTGAAACATTTATCGTTGGGCAGAGTGACAGGAAACCCCTGATCTCTCCCGGAGGAAAAGCAGAACTATGAATGTTGAGATAAGAAGCCCCATTGTTCATTGCCGTTTTTAGCGCAGCGAATGCGGAAGCAGGGGTGCCACCATTTGCCGTGATATAGGCGGGATTGTAGCTGGAGGCAAGGGTCATATCGAACACCCTGTCGTATGTTCCGGAAGTTACGCCTGACGGAAAACCGGTAAAGGTGGGAACACTTGTTGCAACACCTGCTGTGCCCGCACCCGGGACAGCCGTGGCGGCGTGAATATGTGAAGCTGTAACACCTGCTACCAACCCGGAAAAATCCGCCTGCACTCTCATCATGGTGCCGGTAATGGTAACCGTAGTTTTTCCGGTACCCGGTGAGTTATTCGGAGGGGCTTCTGCTGCTCCCGAAAGGGTGGCAGTGTATACCTGTGCATTGGAAATATAGCTTGCGCAAATCAGCAGTGCAAATAGCATAACACTTCTCCCCGGTCTCAATGCCAGGAGATTTGAATAGAATTGTTTCATACGTGTGAGTTTTAATTGAATGAACCTGTTTGAAAGAATTTGTAAGTAAAATCGCTATAACAGGGAGGGATAATTGATTCTGGATGGGATATGGATAATTGATACAGGTAAGTAAGTCAACTTAAATCCGAAGGGGTACCTAATTTAACCTTTCCGTTTCACTTTATCAAAAAAATTCTGAGTAAATAGGGCCAAAATATCTGTGTCTTTACCGGGAAATCGATTGCAGTTATTAACGGTTGAATTGTGTATCGGAGTAAATACAGAAATGGTTGCCTTCGGTTGAAAAATCGTTGCTCACAACTAGCAGGGGAGTGAAATTCAAATCTGTTGAAGGTAAAATGCGATTGGGTAAGTGGAGTGATAATACTGCCATGACCTTTGTAAGGGCAATGCTGCCTGTTTGCAGTTTCTCTGCCACCCTTCTAACAAATTTCTCTACTTGTGTGTCATTGTACAGGTCATGGTTATGCCTGACTGATAATCCTGCCAGCTCTGGATCGCTTAAATAGCTTGCATGTTTACGGTTTATCACCGTTAATTTCATCGTTACTCGCATCCTGTCCAGTCCATTTACCCCTACTCCGCCTAACAGTCCTATCAAGAGCCTGTCTGCCGTGGTGGATTCTTCTGTTTGGTAAGTAAAACAGTTGGGGTTTGTTGTTTCTAATTTCATATATTTTAAGTGTTAAGCATAAAAAAACCACCCCCGGTTAGGAGTGGTAGAAATACTATGAGGTCTTATATTGTTAATTGTATTTTTTATTCAAATACTTTTTTCTTTCTTAACTCTGATAAACTATACACTATTGTACTTACAATTTTAAATCTGTTGGTGGCCGTGTCAGTTATTTTTTTGTAAACACTAACACTATCATTTCCTTTACATTCAAATGCTATACCCTCATGAGCATTATCATAAGTGCGAAGGTATATTCGAAAATTAGCAGAGTCAGTCAAATAAGCTGATATCATATCTCCTCCATAGGCTCCGCCACCCGATACAACATATTTTTCAACAAACAGTTTTTGATTGCATAATGGTATTATAGTTTCGAGTTTATCTTTGCTTCTATCATTTTTACATCCAAAGGAAAAGAAAATCAAGAAGAAAAATAGAAACCAACTTCTTTTTAAAACTTCAGATATACGCATACTTTAGTTCATAATAGTTTAAAATTTTTGCAACCGAATCTCCTGCTTTATTACACGCATCCTATCAGTGTATTTATTCTTATCCCGCCTAAATATTCTAGCAGCAGTTCATCAGCCTTATAAGTAAAACAATGTGGGTTGGTTGTTTCTAATGTCACAGTATTAAGTTTTAGGCTTTAAAAAACCACTCGATGATGAGTGGTCTGCAAAATGATGAAAAATTAAATTTATTGTCAGTTACGCATTCCTCATTGCCACTTAACTAATCTTCAAAATGCAATTTTATTGATTCCGATAAATATAGGTGAAGGAATTCAGTGAAGGAACTAGCAATAATTTTATACTTGTCTCCACAGATGATATAGATATCATTCGTCTCAGATTCATATTTAGATAATCGTATGGCATAAGAAAACATATGAAACATGTAATCCGCAAATACAAAACAATCTTTATATGCAACTAGAGTATTGATAATATTAGAATAATCTGGCGATCCATCGAAATTCCTCAACTCTTCATCAATTCCCTTAAAATCTTTGAGCGAAAAAAAACGATACATTTTTTCATTATATTGGCTTTCATACGCAATACTGAAAAAATCCTGCAAATCCTTTGGCAAAATTAAGCCATATGATTTTTGGAAGTGTACAATACTATTCTCAACATCAGGATGTTTTTTTCCATTTTGCTCCGTTCCTAACACGCTGTAAAATAAATTAGATTGCTGCATTTTTAATAAAACATTTTTAAAGCCTCGTCTATTAATTGAAGCCTCTCGGTTTGAACTTTTTGCACTGTTGTTGTAATCGCTTGATAAGCTCCTTTACTTTCTGTAAGAATTCTTGTTGCTAGCTCTTTATAAACTAACAGAGTTTCTTTATCGGGAACAATGCCCCCATTTGTATTAAAAAATCTGTTCAAATCATCTGAATATTTTCTTGCTAAAGCCTGCAACTCCTTCATGCCGAT
>DASUTO010000340.1:0-5162 GCA_036374555.1 Chitinophagaceae bacterium | reverse complement strand
TGGAAATGCTTATTCAAATCTCCGTCCATCAACCGGAAAGATCGTAACAAGATTGGCTTCAGCCTATGGCAACTTCACTTATAGTTACGATGATCGTTACCAGTTTGAAGCTTCAGCTAACGCAGATGCATCATCTCAGTTTGGTCAAAACAATCGAATAACCCCGCATTGGTCGATAGGAGCAAGCTGGAATTTGCACAACGAAAGATTTTTTAAGGAGAATAAAATTTTGAATCAGCTACGTATACGCGGCAGTTATGGTATTGCGGGTAGTCAGTATTTTCAATCTTATTTAGGGAAAACAAATTATAATTATTATACAGACAGGCAATATATACAAGGTGTAGGCGGCTTTGGCACAAGAGGAATTGGCTTAGGCGCATTTTTAACCGCCTTTGCAAATGACAGTCTGCGTGCACCTGAAACGAAGAAAGCTAATATTGGCCTGGACGCTGTGTTATTGCAAAACAGGTTGGCGATCCGTATCGATGTTTACAGGAATAATACAAAGAACCTGGTTTTGCCAACTGCTTCTCCAACTTCAACAGGTTTCTCAAATTTCACGTACTATAATAATCTGGGTGGAGTTCAAAACGAAGGAATTGAATTTGACCTGAATTACTCCATCATTCAAAATGCTAAGAAAGGAATCAACTGGTCGATCAGGGTTAATGGAATTCATAACCAGGATCGGATAACTGCCATATCAGGTTATATCGGGGAGTTGAACAATGCAAATGATGCAATGTCAACAGATCAAACAAAGCCACAACCAAAGTATGTTATCGATCATTCATTCACCACTATTTGGGCTGTTCAATCATTAGGCATCGATCCTGCAACAGGTAAGGAAAAGTTTCTTACGCCAAACGGCACGGAAACATTTACATGGGATGCAGCATATAAAGTAGGGGCGGGTAACCTTTCACCTGATTGGTTAGGCTCATTTGGTACCGCTGTTACAATAAAAAACATTTCAGCAGGTATTTATTTCAATTACCAATTCGGTGGTCAGTATTATAACCAAACATTGGCGGACAAGCTGGAAAATGCTGACCTTACCTATAATGTGGACAGTCGTGCTGCCAGCAACAGGTGGACACAACCAGGTGATAACGCTTTGTACAAAAAATTATCGGTAAACGGATTGTCGACTTCACCAACTTATTCTACAACAAGATTTATTGAAGACAATGATTTTATTAACTGTTCTGCTATTTCGATTAATTATAGCTTATCGCAAGGCATTGCTCAAAAGATCAAAGCTAAAAATATAAAGCTTGGTTTAATGGCCAATAATGTTTTCCGGACAGGAACAATGAAGGCAGAAAGAGGGATCTATTATCCTTATCAACGCATGTATTCATTTTCTGTAACTGCAGGTTTCTAACGATTAAAAGTATTGATATGTATAAAAAAGGCTTTAAAATTTATTTACTGGTCGTTGCGGCGATCATAATTTCTTTTACCGGCTGCAAAAAATGGCTGGATACAGAAGCGCCTTTGCAGGTTGACCAGAATACAGTTTATTCTTCGGAGCAGGGTTTTCGTGATGTATTGAATGGTGTGTACCTGCAAATGGGAAGCAGAAGCCTTTATGGAAGAGATCTGACATTTGGATTACTATCAGTATTGGGCAGAAGCTATGATACTACTATTTCTCCTGCTATCGGCAATTTATATTATGAAGGTGCCCGCTATAATTTCCAGGATGCAGCTGTTAAAGCTGTGTTCAAAAATGTTTGGGACAGTCTTTATCAATGCGTCGGTAACCTGAATAACTTACTTGCCAATATTGAGAACAAACAAAGTGTATTTACAGGAAATAATTATAATACGATAAAAGGCGAGGCCTTAGCTCTCCGTGCATATATACATTTTGATCTGTTGAGGATGTTTGCGCCATCACCTGCAGCTGCCGGAACAAATGTATCTGCCATCCCTTACATAACAACGTTGAGCCCTTATGCTACACCGGTTTCAACAACAGGTGTTGTACTAGATCAATGTCTTGCTGATCTGCAAACTGCTCAGTCTTTATTAAGTAACGCAGACATGACTACTTCAAGAATGACCTTTTGGGGAGTGAAAGGTTTGCTTGCCCGTCTTTATTTATACAAAGGAGATATTACAAATGCCCATGCAAATGCTTTAGACGTTATCAACAGCAACAAATTTCCCCTGTTTGACAACTCGAGCTTCAATGCCGCCAATGATCTGATGTTCCCCAAAGAACATTTGTTTTCCCTTTACAGCTATTTGCCAATTTCAAATGGTTATTATAAAACAGTATTAAATACTAATCCGCCACTTGGACTTACAGTACTTAATCAAACAGCATTATTCGTAGCAGGAAGCGGAGCAACAGGTGACAGGAGAAGAGCTTTTATAGATCCTGCCACAGGTGCATTGAATATATCAGTATCAAATGCAAACATTTCACCCAGGAAGTTTTATGCGGCTTATGCAAATTCGTTGCCGATGATCAGGATGACGGAAATGTATTATATCGCTGCTGAATGTGCAACAGCGAAACTTGATTCATTAAGCGCTACCAATTGGATGGACACAGTAAGAGTTCATCGCAATCTTGTTAAATACACATTGACTGCATTGAAAAGAGACAGTCTTACTGTTGAGATCGCTAAAGAGTATCAAAAGGAATTTATGGGAGAAGGACAAGTATTTTATTTCTATAAAAGAAAGAACCTTCCTTTTTCAGCATTGCCCTATACAAAGGTTCCTGTCGTTGCCAACGCATCCTATGTTTTTATTAAACCAGAATAAAAAAGTTTGAAAACACGAAGAGTTATTAATATGAATTACTTCAATAATAAATATCAAAACCAACTGGCATCACTGATGAAAGTAAGTGTGTTGTTCTTGTCCTTTGTTTTCGCTGCCAATACCATTGCTGCGCAGGAAAAAACGATTGCTTTAGTGAGAGGTGTTGTTAAGAATGAATCGGATGAACCTTTAGGTGGTGCAACTGTCGCTGTTCAGGGTACAAAAATTATTGCAACAAGTAAAAAGGATGGAACATTTGAGTTGAAAAATGTTCCTGAGGAAGCAACCTTGAGGATTTCTTATGTGGGTCATGTAGCTGTTTCTATAAAATTAAAAACAGGACAGTCTGATGTATCAGTAAAAATGAGTCCGGCAACCGCTACATTGAGTGAGGTAGTAGTGAACAATGGTTTATATAAAAGACCTACCGGTAATTTCACCGGCGCTTCAAAAACATTTAGCGGCGAACAATTAAAAACTGTAAATCCAACAAATGTATTGGCGGCATTAGCTGTGCTGGAGCCTTCAGTACGTATTGAGGAAAATAATGCTTTAGGTAGCGATCCAAATCAGTTGCCACTTCTTCAATTGAGAGGACAAAATAATCTCCCGGTAAGTACACAAGGAACTGCCAATGCAACTGCAACACCGGTTTCAAATGGAGATATCATGGCGAGCTATTTGTTAAATCCAAATCAACCGCTGATCATTTTGGATGGTTTTCAATCTACACTGCAGACCATTTATGATATGGATATTAACAGGATCGCCAACATTACTGTTTTGAAAGATGCAGCTGCTACAACAGCGTATGGCTCTAAAGCGGCTAACGGTGTGATCGTTGTTGAAACAAAACAACCTACTGCAGGAAGAACACAAATATCATATTCTTTCAATGTGAGTGTGGATGTTCCTGATCTCACTTCCTATAATCTTTTAGATGCAAATGGCTTGCTTGAGGCTCAGCGTTTAGCAGGAGTTTATTCCGACCCCAATAGTCATTTTAATGATGTGGGCTTAAAGCAATGGTATGATTATCGTTTATACCAGGCACAAAGTGGCGTTAATACTTATTGGCTTTCACAGCCAGTTCGTACTGGTGTGGGAACTAATCACAGTCTTTCAATAACCGGAGGATCGAGAGCTATCCGGTATTCACTGGGTTTGAATTATAATAATGGTGCTGGTGTAATGAAAGGTTCCGGTCGTGATCGTTTCGGGTTGAACTATAATCTTTCTTATGTGACAAAGGATATCCGTTTTTCAAACGTTACAAGTGTTGGCTATGCCCGAGCTAATAATACTCCATGGGGCAGTTATAGCCAATATGCCAGCCAGTTCCCTTTCTTCAAACCGTACGATTCAAATGGTAATGTTGTAAAAATATTTGAACCAACCAGTGTTGCTCTCGGATTTCTAACTAATGCTCCGGGGGGACAGTTTACCAATGCCGCATATAATGCCCAACTAGAATTAAAGGATTATTCATATTATACAACGTTCACTAACAATACAAATTTTGAGTGGACAATTAACCCCAATCTTAGGACGAGGGCAGCTATCAGTTTCTCAAACAATCTTCCGGGTTCCGAGCAATTTTATCCAGCTGATCATACAATTTTTGTATCAGCAGTTACAAGTGGATTCAGCGAACTGGGATCATATTCTCAAACCCGTGGAAAGAATACTGCAATTGATGGCAGAGTAAGTCTTGATTACAACAAAAAATTTGGAAGCCATACTTTGATGGTTTCAACAGGTTTCCAGGCACAGGAAACGAATAGCAGTTCTACCACTATCAGGACCTCAGGGTTACCTAACGATTATCTTGATCAGTTGGGGATGGCGAATGGATATGGGCTGATTACAAGGCCTAATTCAGGTAAGAATATTACCCGTAGCATTTCAACTTATGCAAGTGTTAGTTATAATTATGCTGACAGGTACACAGCTGAAGTAACAGTGAATGCAAGCGGTTCTTCACAATTTGGCAGTAATAACAGGCTGGCTCCTTTTTGGTCAGGCGGTGTTGCATGGAATATTGATAAAGAAAAATTCTTTAACAAGAATTCTGTTATACAGCAATTGCGTATAAGAGCAACAACAGGGATTACCGGCAACCAGAATTTTGCTGCACACATGTCACAGCCTTCTTTCCAATACAATATTCTTAATAATTACCGGCTTCAACTTGGAACAGCATTGCAGGGATATGCTAATCCAGATCTGAAATGGCAGCAAACGGTAAAGAATAATTTTGCGCTTACAGCAGGATTATTCAACGGTAAATTAAATATTGGCTTTGATTATTATATAGAGAATACAGATAATCTCATTTTGCCGTTGGATGTAGCTCCATCAACCGGTTTTGTTAC
>DASUTO010000339.1:0-2888 GCA_036374555.1 Chitinophagaceae bacterium | reverse complement strand
CCAAACAGATTGGCCGTATTAGGTGGAAACGTTCTGATCCTGGCAAACCTTCTTATTGTTACTTACAGACTTTTCAAAACAATAAAGGACAATACCGAAATTGAAAAAGTTGAAAACAGCATTGCTTCTTTTTTACCTATTTATTGTTTATGGACAATCTTCGTGACTTTTATTTTCCCGGTGCTTTTCAACTTCAAATGACAGCATGATCAACTAAAAAGATAATGACTTTTTAATTTAAAGTCATCGTCCTTATGAACTACCAAACCTAACCCGACGCTCCCGGCAAATTGGTGAAGAAAGTTAATTTATGTTCACCCCTGTTTAGAGGCTTTTTGTTTTGCTAAAGTAAGGCCGGTTATTCCATTGCGCCTGTTAGGATTTACTTTTAAATTTTGTTCAAAGGCCTCAGTGGCTAAAGCCGGTTCATTCAATTCTAAAAGCATTTCACCCAGCAGCTCGCGGGCTGGTAACACAGAACCCGGAGTAACAGGATGTTTCTCCATTGCATCTTCTTTATCTGCAGCAACGATCATGAGTTCTTTTGCTTTTTGCTTATTTCCTTTTAGCAATTCAATCCACGCTTCGGAGGTTTTTATTTGTACATCTACCTGGGCAGCTTCCATTGCTTTATTTTTTTGTGTAAGTAAGTTTTGATAAAATGTTTTCAACTGATCCAATTCTTTTTCAGCATCGGCTAAATTATTTAAATGTACATGGCCAAGAAGTTTTGCAAAATGAATGATTGCTGCCTGCCAGGGAAAATCGTTCCAGGAAAAGTTGGCTGCATGTAATTGTAATCCTGCGGCCATCTTCCAATCTTTTCTTTCTAATGCGTAGCGGGAAGGAGCAGCAGCAAATGCATAAGCTACTTTGAAATTGGCGGGAGTAACTTCATGGATACTTTCCAAATAATCCAGTTGTTGCTTTGCTGATGGATCATCTTTCTTTTGCAGATAGGCGTATACAAGGTAATCGAGGCCGTGTAATTCTTCATCCCAATGAACGAGCTTTGCTTTTTCAGCATAACATTGAGCGGATGAAACGGACATAAGATCCGATTTAATGGCCTCATCCCATAATCCTAATCTCGTAAAAATATGTGAAGGCATATGTTGGGCATGAGCGGATGCAGGAGCAATGCTTGCATATTTCCTTGCCGCAGGTAGGGCTAATTCTGCAATGCCGGGATAATCCATATTATGAATAATATAATGGGCGATACCCGGATGCAAAGGCTGTTCCTGAAAGACCGGTTCTAATAATTCAAAAGCTTTTCGCTGGCGACTATAAGTTTTATCGGAGGGATCAACCGCAGCATTTAAAGCTAAAGCATAAAATACGGCTGCTTCTTTATCATCAGCGTAAAGCCGATAGACATCTGCCATTGCTTTTTCAAATTTTAAAACGCGGCTTCGATGATCGAGTTCATCAGCATGTTCATAGAATTGTGCGATGGCTTCAATGTAATCGGATTCTCTTTGGGTTTTGTTTTTAATGATACGGGCCACTTGTACCACCTGCCATCCTTTTTGCAATTCTGCCTGGGAAGGCGGCATCCATAAGGGATGAAAGTTACTCATAGCGACTCCCCAATAAGCCATTGCACAATCAGGAGCTCCATCGATCACTCTTGCAAACATTTTTTCAGCTTCATCATATTCGAATGAATGGAGCAATGCAATGGCGGTATTAAAATCTTTTTGAAATTGAGCGGGCACCGTTGCATTAAAAGAAACACTTCCAAATACTTCTCCTTCCTGTGGACCACATGAAATAACCGCTCCTCTTTTCAGCTCGATCATGTTCTTATCAACGGATCTTACCTCGCCGCTGTTACAGGAAACAATTAAAGCAGTAGCGAGCAAAATGAGATTTCGCATAAAAATGAATTGATGTGCCGCCACCGCTTTTTGCTCATCCGCCTGCATCATTGCCGTATACCCGACAATATCGGTAAACATGATAGCAGCAAGTTGACGACCTTGTGACATTCATGAAAGTTATAGATTTTTGAGTTGTTGCTACGAAGAATTATGTCATACGAAAATGCGACTGCAACACATCTCAGTTGGGACAATGTGTAATTCGATTGATGACTGCGACGGCGCTACATATCCGGAATTTCCGGTTCAACCAATTTTTTTAATTTCTCCAGTGAGTCCTGCCATCCTAAATAACACATATCTGCTGGTATCATTTCGGGAATCCCTTCCTGTGTTACTTTCAGTTCAGTACCTGCCGAAACTTTCTTAAGCCAAACTGAAGTGATCATTTCCCCAGGCAAATTCGGATCATCAAATTTGTCAGTATACTTTAAAAATTCATTCGGTTTCAGCTCCAGGTATTTTCCGCCGAAAGAATGTCCATTGCCGGTAGTAAAATTGATAAAAGACATCTTGTAACTGCCACCAACTTTCGCATCCAGGTTATGAACCACGCATAGAAATCCATAAGGCGGAAGCCATGCTGCCATGGCATTAGCATCAGTAAAGGCACGATAAACTTTTTCCGGTGTTGTTGTAAGAACTCTGTGCAGACTTACGCTGTTGGTTGACATAATAATTCTTTTGGTAAAGTTAAGTATGCCGGGAAGAACTATGGATTCGGCCGGCCAAAAAACAAAACATATCCATCTGCGTCTGTCACTTCAAATCCACGCAATCCATCATCGTTGTCCATGAGTGGCTGAAAAAACTCAACATTACGTGACGAGAATTCTGCAGCCAGTGCATCAGGATCCGGAACATGAAGATAGGCGTCCCAGCGGGCAATGCCTTGTTTGATATCCCGTGTGTAGTTTGGTACCGGATCGACTCCAATGTCTTTCAATATGATCATTGCTGCGCCGCGTTGGACAATGCCGAAGAAGATATCGTCTTCAGCAG
>DASUTO010000338.1:0-11727 GCA_036374555.1 Chitinophagaceae bacterium | reverse complement strand
TCATTCAACAAAAGATCAACCTTTTTTTCATCAAAACTATTTCTTGCTATTCTTCGCATATCGTCGATCACATCATCAGACATTGCATAAATCTTATCAAAGCGATGAAAATCTTCTGCAACGAAACTTCGTGAACGTTGTTTACTGATATCAACTCCATTTATCCGTGCTACTTTTTGTGATAATGGATGTGGTGCCTCATTAATATGATAGCCATTAGTGCCGGCACTCTCTACACTCCATTTCAACCCTGCCTTCCGGGCTTTATCCTGCAATAAACCTTCAGCCATCGGGCTGCGACAAATATTCCCCAAACAAACCATTAAGATTTTCATAGCGACAAAAGTAACGCAAATGGCACAAGGCACAAGGTACAAGGCACAAGACAAAATTTTTTGAGCTTCCAGGTTATTGTTAACAATGATAATTTTTGCCTCTTGTGCCTTGTGGATTTCTTTTGCAATGGCATCTTATTTCTAAAGTATAGCCATGACTAGCAAAGAAATTCTGCAAGCAGATCTGCTTGACATTTTATTTGAGCATCGTAATAAATTATATGGTGCCTATACATTGCGTAAATCATATACACGTCGTCTTGGTTTAGCTCTCTCTGTTGCATTGTCCATTGTTTTATTATTTATTCTTATGTCGTTTATAAATAAAAAAGACAGAGGACATGGCGACGGAAAACATGACGATATTGTTAAGCTTACACCATTAGTAATACCACCAGATGAACCAAAAGATCCGGTACCGCCGAGGGAAATACCAAAGCAAAAAGTTGCTCAGGCAGATCATCAGCAAATAATTGTGGTACCAGATAAAGATGCAGATAATGATATTCCTGATCAGGAAACAATAGACAAATCTGAAGTAAGTGACATAAATACTGATGGAAAACCACCTGATGGTTTAGCCAAAACAAATCCTGAATCCAACGGCGATGGGAATGTTATTGTAAAGGAGCCCGAAGAAAATAATGAACCGCCTCTTCCAAGTCGTGACCCAAGATTTCCCGGTGGCCCTGCTGCCTGGCTCAAATTCCTGCAACGATCTTTACAAGCACCCGAAGATGTTGAACCCGGCAAACGAATTGAAGTATATGTTCGATTTTGGGTTGATATTGATGGCAGTGTATCCAAAGCTGAGATCATTAAAAGTGGCGGAAATGCATTTGATAAAGAAGTATTGCGGGTATTGAAAAGAATGCCCAGGTGGGAACCAGCACTCCAGGCCGGAAGGCCTATTGCAGTCGCTTACCAGCAACCCGTAATTTTTATCGGGGAAGAACAGTAAAAATTTTTATCTTGCCGTCCCCTAAATAAGAGGCTCCTTTATGTTGTTTGGCAATAGAGAAAGAAATAAATCATTCTGGCTTCGCAGCATTTATAATTACACGATGGGTGTATTATGGCTGGCAGTCGGGATTTTCATTTTATTTCATAAAAGATGGGGGTACGATCTCAGGTTTGATCCGATTCTGCAAAATATATTCGGCGTGAGCTGCGTACTGTACGGGCTGTTCCGTGTATACAGGGGATTTAAAAAACAATAATCAGTAAAAAGAAAGCATGTTGAGGCAAAGAGATTGGTGGGTTTATTTTTTGTTCTTTATTTTGTCATCCTGTGGTACAGAAAAAACTGATCCTGATCTTGATACCCGTGCTAAAGGAAAGATCAATATAAGCGCTGATGAATCATTCAAACCTGTGATTGAAGCGCAAGTGCAGGTATACGAAGCAGATCATCCTGATGTAAAACTAAATGTTCATTACAAGCCTGAAGCTGATTGCCTGAATGATCTTTTGGTTGATTCAGTGAGAATGATCATTGTGACACGATACATCAGCCCGGATGAAAAAAGATTTCTCGAAGATTCTTTGAAATTATCGCCTGACCAAATGATGATGGCATTCGATGCAATTGCAGTAATTACCCATCCCGATGAAGAAATTCATCGGTTTACAATGCAGGATATCAGGGAAATTTTGCAGGGGAAATTTAGGAAAAATTTAATCCCTGTTTTTGATGGGATAAAAGCAACCAGTACGGTACGTTTTATCGTCGATTCAGTGTTACTCGGTGATACGCTGACAAGCAGAGCACTTGCAGCAAGGAGCAGCGAAGAGGTTGTTGATTATGTCTCAAAAAATCCGGCTACTATCGGATTTATAGGAGTAAGCTGGATAGGAAATAAAGATGATGCACAACAACAAAGTTTTTTGACAAAAGTGAGACTTGCCGAATTAGAGTGTAAAGGTTTGCCTGGTCAGTATGTACAACCGATACAGGTAAATATTTATAACGGCTTGTATCCTTTGAAAAGAGAATTGGTATTTATTTTGAAAGAGAAATACAAGGGTCTTGGACATGGATTTTCAAATTTTATGACAAGTGAGAGAGGGCAATTGATCTTCCGCAGGGCTTACCTTGTACCCGGATATCTACCGTTTATTGTACGACCGACAAGACTCCGGGAAGAATAAATGGCTATATTTAATAACATATAAAGTGAAAGAAATGAAGAAGACCTTATTTACATTATGCACCGTATTTGTGCTTGCGGGTTTAAATGCGCAGTCGATACAGGAAGGTATCAATCACCTGTATGCCGATCGGTTTAAAAATGCAACGCAAACATTTCAGAAATTACTGGCCGTAAACCCTAATAATGCTGATGCTACTTATTGGCTGGGACAGACATATCTTGATATGGATGATAATGATGCTGCCCGCCAGCTTTATGATAAAGCACTTGCAGCAAATGGAAATAATCCTTTGATAATGGTTGGTAAAGGCCATGTATTATTGATTGATAAGAAGATCGAGGATGCCCGCCAGTTATTCGAATCAGCATTAACCATCAGCCGGACAAAAAAAGGAGATGATCCTGCCGTGTTAAATGCGATCGGCCGTGCTAATGTTGATGCCAAAGAGGGTAATCTTACTTATGCAGTAGAAAAATTAGAGATGGCTTTGCAAAGAGATCCAAAAAATGCTGAGATAGCATTGAATCTTGGAAATGCATATCGTAAAAAAGATCCGGGTCAGGGCGGTGGAAAAGCATACGAAAATTATAAGCTGGCTTCGCAGATCAATCCAAACTTTGCATACCCTTATGTACGTATTGCCAAATTATTTGAAACACAAAAGCAATGGGATCTTTTTTTAGAGAATCTGAACAAAGCAGTCCAGGTTGATCCATCTTTTAGCCTTGCGTATTATGAGTTGTTCTACTATTATTTTTATAATACCAAGTATGATGAGGCTACTAACTATTTCAATAAATATGTTGCCTCAAGAGCCGGTGAGGACAAAACAGATGATGATTACCTGAACTCACAGCTTTGCTGGGCCAAAAAAGATTATGATTGTGCAATTGCTAAAGCAGAAAGCGTAAAAGCTGCAATGGGTGCCAGGGTAAAACCAAGAGCCTACAAACAATTGGCATATTCTTATCTTGGAAAAGGCGATTTTGCCAATGCTAAAACGAATATCGATGCATTTTTTACAAGAGAAAAAGAAGGTTTCCTGCCAACGGATTACCAATTGAAGGCTGATATTTTAACTGGCACTGGCGCATCTTGCGAAGAGGTGTATGCATTATATATAGAGGGGGCAGCTGCGGATACTGTTGTTCAATCTAAGCTTGATTTTATGGCCAAAGCAGCAGATTATTTTAAATCAAAAAATTGTAAATTACAGGAAGCTGATATGCGTATGGAATGGTTTAATGCAAGAGGCAACGCCAGTCCAACATATCTTGTAAATTTTGGGATATTATACATTCAGGCAAATGCTTTTACTAAAGCAGATAGCGTTTTTCAAACCTATAAGAAATTGGAACCAGATAGTATTTACGGATATTATTGGACTGGGAGGCTTAGTGTAATGATTGATTCCACAATGAGTGTTGAACCATATGTTTCTACTTTACTTTCGTCATTTGATAAAACGATTGAAATTGCCTATACCGATAAAGACCGATATAAGGGTTTGGGAGCAACCGCGGCTTTAATGCTAACGGGCTATTGGAACAATATCAGGAACAGCAGAGATTCGGCTTATATGTATTTATTAAAGGGTTTGGAATTAGACAGTACACATGCGCAATTGAAGAGTATTAAAGAAATTTTTGATAAGCAGCCAACGAAGGGAACTCAAAAGCCCGGAGGAAAAACAACTGGTAAGCCGCCTTCTGCATCTATCCGAAAGCCAGCCAGTAAATCATAAATAATAATGTAGTTTAGGTTTTCTTCATTTATAGCAAAAGTCCTTCTCTTAATTGAGAGGGATTTTTTTTGAACAAGGGAATAAAGGAGAAAATGAGTTAAGAATAAAAAATCTCCGAACTAAATACGGTTATTATCCAAATGTTTGTATCTCTTTTTCTTCTTTACTCTTTTAAACTCTTAGCCATAATTATTAAGGTAAATTGGTAATGCTGGCTTATTTTTGTCGCCCAGATACACACCTATGTTCCAACTTCTTCAGGCTGATCTAAAAAATGTGATCAATGATGTGAACAGTTCCGGGAGTTATATCCCGGTAGCAATGCAGGTTTTATTGGTGGTGGGACTTATAGTATTGCTATTAGGAGTGACACATTGGCTTGGTCCTAAAAGAAAAACTGCTGATAAACTTGAAACCTTTGCAAGCGGTATAGCATCGCATGGAGAAGCCCGCCAACCGATGGCTATTAAATATTTTCTGGTAGCAATTTTGTTTGTATTGTTTGATGTGGAGGTGATATTTTTTTATCCCTATGCAGTTAATTTTAAATTTTTGGGTTGGTCAGGTTTTTGGTCAGTAATGATGTTTGTTGGGTTTTTTCTTTGCGGTTTTATCTATATTATTAAAAAAGGTGCGTTGAAGTGGGAGGATTGAATGAATAATTAAAAATTAATAATTAATAATAGGTGGATCAATCGAAGAGTGCTTATTAATTCTTAATTTTTAATTCTAAATTTTTAATTACTATGGCTCGTCCTGTATCATATAACGTAAATGAAAAGAAGCTGGAAAATGATATTTCCATTGCTGATATGCCGGAAGGCCACCAGGGCGAAGGATTTTTTGCCACATCATTGAATAAGGTAGTTGGTCTTGCAAGACGAAATTCAATTTGGCCATTGCCATTTGCTACTTCATGTTGTGGTATTGAGTTTATGGCAACAATGGGTTCGCATTATGACCTGGCAAGATTCGGAAGCGAAAGAGTAGGATTTTCGCCAAGACAATGTGACCTGCTGATGGTGATGGGAACCATCGCAAAAAAAATGGGACCTGTTGTAAAGCAGGTTTACCTCCAAATGGCAGAACCAAGATGGGTGATAGCTGTGGGAGCTTGCGCTTCTTCAGGTGGAATATTTGATACCTATTCTGTATTACAAGGCATCGACCAGGTAGTGCCGGTGGATGTGTATGTGCCCGGCTGTCCTCCAAGACCGGAAGCAATAATTGATGGTGTGATGAGAATACAGGACCTGATAGGTAAGGAAAGCCTGAGAAGGAGAAATGGTGATAGGTATAAGGCTTTGTTAGAAGGTTACGGAATACAATAAGCAACTAAAAAGTCAAAAGTAAAATGCACTTTTGATTTTTGACTTTTAATTTTTGACTTATGTCGCTGACAAACGATAGAATAAAGCAAAGATTGATTGAAAAATTCGGAGAGCAGGTTACTGCTTTTTCTGAACCTTACGGTATGCTGACTTTTGAAGCACCAAAAGAATTGAATCTGAAGGTGCTTAATTTTTTATATGATGATGAAGAGTTGAAATTCCGTTTTCTTACTGATCTGCAGGCGGTGCATTATCCCGATGATAAAGGAAGAGAACTTGCAGTTGTTTATCATTTACATAATCTTGTTGATAACATTCGTATTCGTTTCAAAGTGTTTACAGATATAAACACACCGGATGTGTATACCGCAACCGGGTTATTTTCGGGTGCTAATTGGATGGAAAGAGAAACCTATGATTTCTTTGGTGTGAATTTCGTTGGCCATCCAAACCTGAAACGAATTTTGAATGTGGATGAAATGGATTATTTCCCGATGAGAAAAGAATATCCATTAGAAGATCAGACAAGGATCGATAAAGATGATGAGATGTTTGGAAGAGGATAGGCCGGCCCCTCTAACTCTTCGCCTCAGGCGGAGGAGAATTGGCAAACATACAAGGCCAGCTTATTTGAAAATTCTATCAGCCCCGCAGGGGGCTGAATATCGGTAGCCCCGGGTTAAAACCCGGGGGAGAAATAAGAAGGTACAGGAACCCCGTAGGGGTTTAACATAAAACAGGTTTTATGTTGAAATTTTTTAAGAAATATGAATTGCCATTAAAGATTTTTGCGATAGTCCTCTGGATTTTTAGTGCGGTTGATAATTTCTTTTTTGATACCAGTGATGAGAATAGAAATTTTGATGTATTTATTGGGATCATAAAGTTGTTACTTGCTGTTTACTTCATATTTGACGTGATTGAATTAGCATCGAGGAGGAAATTGAAGAAAGAGCAAACAAGAAGTGCCGAATAGAATTAGCGAAACCTGAAGAGTGCGACGCAACGGAAGGTGATAGTAGTAATGAAGACGGTAAAATAAAAATTAGTATCGAATTGAAGGAAAGTTTTAATAAATAGTAAAGCATAAAAATTCCCCTTTAGGGGATAAGGGTATGACAGAACACGAACATATAAGATTACCTGAGGGCTCCATAGAAAAAACGACCACTACTCTTAACCTTGGGCCTACCCATCCTGCTACGCATGGTGTATTTCAGAATATTTTGGAGCTGGATGGTGAACGAATTGTTTCCGCCGAACAAACTGTGGGCTATATTCATCGTGCATTTGAAAAGCTTGCTGAACGCCGGCCCTTATACCAGGTTACCCCATTAACTGACCGTTTGAATTATTGTTCTTCGCCGATCAATAATATGGGTTGGCACATCACCTGCGAAAAATTATTGGGAATAAAACTTCCGAAGCGGGTTGATTATCTCCGTGTGATCATTATGGAACTGGCAAGAATTTCAGATCACCTGATCTGTAATTCTATTGTGGGTGTTGACACGGGTGCATACACTGGATTTTTGTATGTAATGCAGTACCGTGAATTGATCTATGAGATATATGAAGAGATCTGCGGCTCACGATTGACTACTAACATTGGACGCATTGGTGGATTTGAAAGAAATTTTAATGACATCGCCTTTCAAAAACTGGATAAGTTCCTGGCCGAATATCCTGCGGTGTTGAAAGAATTCATCAACCTGTTTGAAAGGAATAGGATCTTTATGGAACGTACGCAAGGTACCGGCGCTATCAGTGCGGTTAGAGCGTTGAATTATAGTTTTACCGGTCCTAATCTTCGTGCGGCCGGTGTTGATTACGATGTAAGAGTACATACGCCTTATTCAAGCTATGAAGATTTTCAATTCAATGTTCCAATAGGCACAACCGGCGATAATTTCGATCGCTGGCAGGTTCGTAATGAAGAGATGTGGGAATCATTAAGCATCATCGAACAGGCGTATAGAAAAGTGAAAGAGTTCAAAGGTGCTGATGCAGAAGTTTTTCATGCGGATGTTCCTGAATATTATTTGCCGGAGAAGGAAGATGTGTATACAAAAATGGAAGCACTTATCTGGCATTTTAAAATCATCATGGGAGAAATAGATATCCCTGTTGGTGAAGTATATAGTTGCGTGGAAGGCGCCAATGGTGAAGTCGGCTTTTATTTAATAAGCGATGGCGGACGTACTCCTTATCGATTACATTTCCGCAGACCATGTTTTATCTATTACCAGGCTTTTGAAGAAATGACAAAAGGGAGCATGATGAGTGATGCAATTATTACAATGAGTAGTCTGAATTTGATTGCGGGGGAGATGGATGCATAGAAAGTAAAAATTAAAAATTTAAAAGGGTTTGACTTTTGAATTTTAACTTTTGGATTAATATGAAATTTTCAGATCAAAAATTAAAGGAGGTTGAACAGATCATTCAACGTTATCCTGAAGGCAAACAAAAAAGCGCCGTGATACCAGTATTGCACCTGGCGCAGGAAGAGTTTGGCGGATGGCTGAGCGCCGAAACAATGGATTATGTTGCAGCTGTATTAAATCTTCAGCCGATCGAAGTATATGAAGTGGCTACCTTTTACAGCATGTATAATTTGAAACCAGTTGGCAGGTATTTATTTGAAGTTTGCCAAACAGGTCCTTGCATGTTAAATGGAAGTGATAATATTATAAAGTACATTTTTGAAAAGTTGGGAATAAAACCCGGCGAAACAACATCTGATGGAATGTTTACCTTGAAAACAGTTGAATGTCTTGGGGCTTGTGGTTATGCGCCGATGATGCAGTTGGGAAAAAATTTCCGGGAGCATTTGACAAAAGAAAAAGTAGACTCGATTATAGAAGAATGCAGGGCAAAAGCCGCCGTTAATAATTAAAAATTAAGAATTAATAATGCGTAAGCCTGCAACAGTTCTTTTTGTTTTGTTTCTCCTGGCTGCAAAGGGTTCATTTGCCCAGGCTGATAGCATTGGTTTAAGAAAGGCGATGCAGCAATTGGATAAAGCTCTTTTACAAAAGGATGAAACTGTTTTAAAATCAGTTTTGCATAAAGATCTGAGTTATGGTCATTCAAATGGATGGATACAGAGTAAGAATGACATATTGAATGATTTTACGAGTGGCAAGTTGGTTTATAATAAAATTGACAACAACAGTTCAGCGATTATTACTATAAGTAAAAAGTATGCAACAGTGAAAACGAATACGAATGCGGAAGGGGCAGTAAATGGAACGGCATTTAAATTAACGCTGCATATCATGCAGTTTTGGATAAAGACAAAAAAAGGTTGGCAGTTGATAGCGAGACAGAGTGCAAAACAAGTATGATCATTAAAATAATTTGGGGAGATTGCGTCGTCGCTTCGCTCCTCGCAGGTATATGGCAAGAAAGTTATTACTAGACAAAATTGGTATAGAAGGAATACGCTATTACGATGCCTACCGCAGGAATGGCGGTTATCGTAGTGTAGAAAAAGCATTGAAATCGATGACACCTGACCAGGTAACTGATGAGGTAAAGAAAAGTGGTTTACGTGGTCGCGGTGGTGCAGGATTTCCTACAGGTATGAAATGGGGCTTTTTGGCAAAGCCTGCTGGTGTGCCCCGTTATCTTGTCGTAAATGCTGATGAATCGGAACCAGGAACATTTAAGGATAGATATTTAATGGAGTTCATTCCTCATTTATTGATCGAGGGAATCATCACTTCATGTTATGCGATTGGTTCAAACAGATCTTATATATACATACGTGGTGAGTTCGCATGGATCGTTGATATACTCGAGCAAGCAATTGGGGAAGCGAAGAATAATGGATTTCTCGGTAAAAATATTTTGGGCAGCGGATTCGATTGTGAGATTTATGTGCAGCGTGGCGCCGGTGCATATATCTGCGGTGAAGAAACGGCATTGCTGGAGTCATTGGAAGGCAAAAGAGGGAATCCGAGAATTAAGCCTCCATTCCCGGCTGTTAAAGGTTTGTGGGATTGCCCAACAGTAGTTAATAATGTAGAAACGATCGCTGCGGTGGTTCCGATCGTGAATGATGGCGGTGATGCATATGCGAAGGTTGGTATTGGAAAATCAACAGGAACTAAACTTATCTCGGCTTGTGGTAATATTAATAAACCCGGTGTATATGAAATTGAAATGAATATTTCGGTTGAGGAATTTATTTATAGTGATGAATATTGTGGTGGCATTGCAAATGGCAAAAGATTAAAAGCTTGTATTCCCGGCGGATCATCCGTTCCTATTTTACCAGCCAATTTATTATTGAAAACTGCTAAAGGCGAAAATAGAATGATGACGTATGAAAGTTTAGCTGATGGAGGTTTTGCTACAGGCTCAATGATGGGAAGCGGTGGATTTATTGTAATGGATGAAGACCAATGCGTAGTTAAACATACTTATACGTTAGCAAGATTTTATCGCCATGAAAGCTGTGGCCAATGTTCTCCCTGCAGGGAAGGAACTGGTTGGATGGAAAAGATTTTATTGAACATTGATAATGGTAAAGGGAAGATGAGTGACATTGACCTGTTATGGGATATTCAAAGAAGAATTGAGGGCAATACAATTTGTCCACTAGGTGATGCGGCAGCATGGCCGGTGGCAGCCGCGATCCGTCATTTCAGAGATGAGTTTGAATGGCATGTATTGAATCCGGAAGAATGTTTGAGAAAAAATTATGGTTTGGCGAATTATGCGAAACCATTGGAGATTGCGATATGATTTGTAGAGACAAGGCATGCCTTGTCTCTACCTCGATAAAAATTTGATACGAAACAAATAAAATGGCCGAAGAAAAAAAAATATTCAAAATAACCATTGACAACATCACAATTGATGTGGAACCTGGTACAACTGTGTTGCAGGCCGCACGAAAAATTGGTGGCGATGTGACGCCGCCTGCTATGTGTTATTACACACATCTGAAAGGCAGTGGTGGTAAATGCCGCACTTGTTTGGTGGAAGTTGCTGCAGGTTCTGCAGCTGATCCACGGCCAATGCCAAAATTGGTTGCAAGTTGCCGTACTAATGTAATGGATGGGATGGTGGTGAAAAGTATAACAAGTGAAAGAGTGCTGGATGCGAGAAATGGTGTTGTTGAATTTTTATTGATTAATCACCCGCTTGATTGCCCCATTTGCGACCAGGCAGGTGAATGTGATCTGCAAGATCTATCCTACGAACATGGTAAGGAAGGAACGAGATATGAATTTAAAAGAAGAACCTTTGATAAAGAGGATATTGGTCCATATATACAATTGCACATGACAAGGTGTATCCTTTGTTATCGTTGTACTTATGTTGCAGATCAACTGACTGATCATCGTGTCCATGGTGTGCTGGATCGTGGCGACCATTCTGAAATTTCAACTTATATATCAAAAGCAATTGATAATGATTTTTCAGGAAACATGATCGATGTATGCCCGGTAGGTGCTTTAACGGACAGAACATTCAGGTTTAAAAACCGTGTATGGTTCACTAAACCAATGGATGCTCATCGTAATTGTGATAAGTGCTGTGGCAAAGTGACCTTGTGGCTTCGTGGTGATGATGTATTAAGAGTTACAGCAAGAAAAGATCAATGGGGAGAAGTACAAACTTATGAGGGCAAGCCCGGCTGGATCTGCAATGATTGCCGCTTTCATAAAAAGCATAAATATGATTGGGAGATCGAAGGATTGACAAATGTTACCCGTCACTCAGTTATTTCGCAGGGAAAATATCCGGGATTACAAATGCCAAAGGAAACTATTGCCGAAGTAATGGGAGGTAAGCAACCGAATTTATTAATGGATATTCATAGCATCAGCGGGGTAAATGACCCGGGTGTTGATTTGAGTAAGATAGAAGGACCGGCTACAAGTAATACCTTTAACCCCCAAACCCCCTAAAGGGGGTTTTAGGAATTTTTTTATTTTTTGAGAGGGTTATAAAGTGGGTGTGAGGAAAAATTAAATTTTAAAACTATAAATTGTCCGCCTTAGGCGGATTTAGGGCTCATGATCGATTGGGGAATTTTATTGGAAAAATCAATTTTGATCCTTGCAGTGGTAACTGTATCGCTTGTTATTGCTATGTATGCAACATGGGCCGAAAGAAAAATTGCTGCGGTGATCCAGGATCGCCT
>DASUTO010000337.1:0-24922 GCA_036374555.1 Chitinophagaceae bacterium | reverse complement strand
CGCCGCAGTTTTCAACTTTAGTAGCGCAATATGCACCTGATGAATTAAGAGGAACTGCATTGACTATCTATAATTCTATTGGCTTTGCTATTACCACGATCAGTCTTTATGTAATTGATCGAGTATTTCATTCGACAAGTTTCTTTGGAGGCGAAAATACCTTTGCACTATTAGGGCTTGGCGCAATTGTGGGATTGCCGAGTATGATAAGATTGATAAGAAATAAATGAGTGCAGATAATCAAATAAAAAGAATAATCATAGTCGGCGCTACTTCCGGTATCGGAAGAAAGATGGCTGAGTTATATGCTGCGGCCGGAAATATTGTTGGCATAACGGGTAGAAGAAAGGAATTGCTTGATGAGATCGAAAACATGTTTCCGGGTAAAATAAAAACCGAATGTTTTGATGTAACGGGAAAGGAAAATATCGAAAGACTGATGGCACTAATTCAAAAGATCGGTGGCCTCGACATCCTTGTTTATTCATCCGGAATTGGGGAATTAAGCAAAGGATTGGACTGGGAAATAGATAAACTTACTGTTGACACAAATGTGAAAGGTTTTATTGAAATAGCAAATTGGGGTTTTAATTATTTTTTGATTCATGGTAATGGACGAATGGCAGTCATTTCGTCGATTGCAGCTAATAGGGGTAATAGTTGGGCCCCTTCATATAGCGCTTCAAAGGCTTTTCAAAGTAACTACTTTGAAGCGTTGGCAATCAAGGCAAACAAGATGAAAAAAAATATTGGCATTACCTGCATTGAACCGGGATTTGTCGCGACCAAAATGGCGAAGGGAAATAAACGATTTTGGGTAGTGCCGTTAGAAAAAGCTGCAAGACAAATTATAACCGGCATTGAAAAAAAGAAGCAAAAAGTTTATGTAAGTAAACGATGGTGGCTGGTTGCAAAACTGATGAGATTGGTTCCTTTCTGGCTTTATAAAAAAATTGGCTAATATTTATTCAATAGCGAACAAAACGTTGAACGGAGTCCTTCGCAAGCTCAGGATAAACTTGCAAGAAAAGCTTCATAGTAGTACTACTTGGTGATCAAATAAATATTTTCAGATTGCTTCGCCCTACTTTCCTAGCTAGCAATTATCCCTTAGACCGACGGCCTCGCAATGACGAACATTCGGTGTAAATTTTCTTTTCATTCACAGTTATTGTGGATAAACAAAAAATTAACAATTAAAATAACGACCCGTAGGCAAGTTGCACAGGCTTTGCATCGTTTAATCAACAGGTGTGAACAACAATAAGTTGAATCTCAAAAATCACCCGGTTACTTTTGTATGAACTACTATACCGCTATGATGCAAAGTTTTGAAAGGGAAAAGAACAGGCAGGCCATGATGATCACTGTTGGAGTGGCACTTGCTATGCTTTTTACTTTTATTCTTTGGAAATGGCCATTGCCAAAAATTGAAATTCCTCCGAAAGAAACTTATGTAGAAGTTCAGCTGGAAGATTTTCCACCGGAAACAAAATTTGGTGGTGGCGGAGGCGGTGGCAATAAAGTACAAGCTGACCAGGAAAGAGGGATTGCAAAAGCTTCTGTGCCTCCGGGTATTCCCGATGAAACTAAAGAACTGCGGGCCGATGATAAAGATGAGGAAGCTCCGCCGGTAAATAAAACTGTGGCAACAAAACCTGAGGCGAAGGTCATAAATCAAAATGCCTCGATCGTAAAAACAAATCCTAAACCGATAGTTGAAACTCCGGCTCCGCCTAAGCCAAAAGCTGTGGCTGGTAAAACACTTACAGGCACGGGAACCGGTGGCGGTACTGCTGAGAAGTATGATGTTGCTGGCGGCAATGGAAATGGCAACGGAGTTGGCAGAGGCCCGGGAAATGGTGGTGGCACCCTCGGAGGTACCGGTGGTGGCAATGGAACCGGTCTTGGTACCGGTAACGGGCCCAGAAGAGTTAGTGGAAGCAGGTCAATCGTTACGTCAGGTAAATTAGATGCAGGAGAAAATATCTCTGGTAAAGTGGAAGCTGAAATAAAGGTTTCAGCTGATGGTGTAGGTACTCTTGTAAGAACTGTAAGAGGTTCATTGATGAGTGATGGCCAGGCAAAAGATATTATCCGGGATTGGTTAAGAAGAAATCGTTTTAATAAAACTGGTGAAGAATCGGTTGTTGTATATGAATTTAATATCCGCACTGGTGGATAGGCCTTGAGATTAATGTGTGAATGCCATCTTGTTTTTTCAGGATGGCATTTTTTATTTTTGTTCGCCTTATGAACAGGATTGAATTAATAAAAGGAGATATCACTAAGATAAAAGCAGATGCTATTGTAAACGCGGCGAACTCCAGCCTGATGGGTGGAGGTGGTGTTGATGGCGCTATACATCGTGCCGGCGGTCCGGCAATACTCGAAGAATGCAGGAAGATCATTGCCAGACAAGGAAGTTGTAAGACAGGTGAAGCAGTGATAACTACCGCCGGGAATCTGCCTGCAAAATTTGTGATCCATACTGTAGGGCCTGTTTGGAATGATGGTAGAAAAAATGAAGCCAGTTTACTTGCGGCTTGTTATCAAAATAGTTTGAACCTTGCCATCGACCACAACTTATCTTCCATTGCTTTTCCAAATATCAGCACAGGTGTGTATGGATATCCTAAAAAAGAAGCTGCAGAGATCGCACTAAAGACAGTTATGGTTTATTTAAAACAAGATACTTTTATAAGTAAAGTGTATTTTGTTTGTTTTGATGAAGAAAATTACCAGCTTTATCAAATTTTGGTTCCCTGAAAAAAGACTTTATGAAATTCTATGACTTTAAATGGCCGCTGGTTATATTTCTTTTTGGTGTTTTAATTCAAATAGTCGGCGCATTATTTAAGATCCGCCATTGGCCCATGGCCGATGAGATGCTAACTATCAGTTCTGTTATTTGTGCTGCTGCAGTCCTCTTTGCGATAATCAAACTTATATTCTTGAAAAAGGCGGGCAAATAATCAAATGACTTACCAGCAAACAATAGAATATCTTTTTTCCCGGCTGCCCATGTACAGCCGCATTGGCGCCGCAGCTTTTAAAAAGGATCTTACTAACACGATCACCCTTTGTGAACATCTTGGAAACCCCCATCATAAATTTAAAAGCATTCATGTTGCCGGCACGAATGGCAAAGGTTCAGTAAGTCATATGCTGGCCGCAATATTACAAACAGCAGGTTATAAAACAGGCTTGTATACTTCACCGCATCTAAAAGATTTCAGGGAAAGAATTAAACTGAATGGTATTGAGATCAATGAACCATTTATAATTGATTTTACTGAAACCATAAAACCACTGATAGAAGAAATAGAACCCAGCTTTTTTGAAATAACTGTGGCTATGGCATTTGATTATTTTGCTAAACAAGAAGTAGACGTTGCAGTCATTGAAGTAGGGCTCGGCGGAAGATTTGACAGTACTAATATTATTACTCCTGAACTTTCTGTTATAACTAATATCGGTTGGGATCACATGAATATATTGGGTGATACGTTGGAGAAAATTGCTTTTGAAAAAGCGGGCATTATAAAAACCAATGTCCCGGTTGTTATCGGTGAAACAATCTCAGCAACAAAGCCAGTTTTTGAAAAGATGGCTTCTGAAAAAAAAGCCCCTATTCATTTAGCAACACAGGAAAGAAATGTAGCTGGCTGGAAATGGGAAAAACATGAGTTAATTGTTGAAATAGCTGAGAAAGGAAAAACCGATCACAAAAAATATCATCTCGACCTGCCGGGAATTTATCAAAGCAAGAATTTGCTAACCGTACTTGAAGCTTGTTCTGTTTTAAAAGATATGGAATATGACATTGACGAAAATGATATACGACAGGGCTTACAAAAGACAAAAAAACTCACAGGCCTGCATGGTCGGTGGGAGATCATTCATGAAAACCCCACTATTGTCCTGGATGTAGGGCATAATGAAGATGGGATAAAACAGATCACCCAGCAACTTGAATTGACGACACATCATGACCTGCATATCATTATTGGCATGGTAAAAGATAAGGAGATCGATACAGTGTTATCACTCCTGCCCCAGTCTGCCAATTATTATTTTACACAGGCTCATATTCCAAGAGCATTGCCTGCGGAAACGCTGAAAGAAAAGGCAGGAGAATTTAATTTAAAAGGTAAAGTTATTCCAGGTGTAAACGAAGCGATAAAAGAAGTAAGATCAAAAGCACACAAAGATGATCTAATATTAGTTTGCGGCAGCGTGTTTTTAGTGGGGGAAGTTAATAGTTCAGTTCACTAAGCTTTTCCAACGCATAGAGAATACAAGTGATATGCATGGATTGTACGATCTTATTTTCCCGGACAAGTTTTTTTAGTTCTTCGATCGTGATCAATTCAACTATTATCTCTTCATTATGATCCAGTTTCTGTTCGGCTATTTTCTTCCCACCTTTTGCAAGGAACATATGCATCCAGTTTGTATTGGTAGAGGGATTGGCAGATATTTTTCCAAGTGACTCATAAGAAGTGAATATATAACCGGTTTCTTCCAAAAGTTCTCTTGCAATGGCCGTTTGAAAATCTTTATCATTATCATCAACACAACCACCAGGCAGCTCAACGATAACTTCTTCTATTGGATGACGATACTGTTTTACTATTATAACTTTATTATCTTCTGTTAAAGCAAAAGCCGTAGCCCATTCAGGAAATTCATAGACATAATAGGGATCAATGATCTTACCGGATGGAGCTTCGCAAATGTCCTTACGAACTTTAAACCAAAGATCATCGAAGAGATATTCTGAAGAAAGTATTTTCCATTTCAAACTAATTCTTAATTTTTAATAACTAATTATTAATTATTTCCAACCCATCCTTTCCCGTAATGAATTTACATGCGCCACGTGATGTTTTCCATGCCATGCATACATACCAAGCAAATACCAGAGACGCATTGTCTTTTTATGCTCCGGATGAAAAACTGTTCGGTTATTCCATTGCTCATCTGTTACATACTTTAGAGTCTCATACCAGCGAAGATGTAGTGCATGCAATAAGGTAAGTGAAATATTGACCGGTAATTTCTGTACGTCACTGAATTCGGCCCAAAGCTTTTCATTATAGGGCTTGATCGTTGGATTGTCTTCAGTTAATCCAAGTTTAAACCGGATATATGCATTCATATGACTATCCGCCACATGGTGCACTACCTGGTGTACTGTCCATCCCCCATCACGATAAGGAGTATGCAGCTGCGCTTCATCAAGGTTTAAAACTGCATTCTCCAATTGCAGCGGTAAAAATTTTATATCCGCCATCCATTCCACCTTCTGATCAATAGAGAACGGCTGCGGCTGGTATTGACCTATCGGGTAACTTAAATTCTTTTCAATTACTTTAGACATAATGCTTTTATTTAATTAGCAAATTCAAATTAGCACATCGGCACTTTAGCATCTTTATTCCTCTCTCAATGAATGCCCCGTCAAGCTAATAAACACATCTTCCATGTTTGCTTTCTTTACTTCCTTTGGTCTTTCGAATCCGGATGATACCAGGTTATCAATAAGCCTGTCCGGTGAATCCATTGCAATTATCCTGCCTGCATCAATAATAGCAACCCGGTCACAAAGCACTTCCGCTTCATCCATATAATGTGTAGTAATGATGACAGTCGTTCCTTTATCGCGAATACTTTTTACCAAATCCCAAAGATTTCTTCTTGCCTGCGGATCAAGCCCGGTTGTTGGCTCATCTAAAAAAACAATTTTTGGGTCATTGATAAGTGTTGTCGCCACAGAAAATCGTTGTTTCTGTCCGCCGCTCAGTTCTTTCACATTTGCACTTGCCTTATCTTTCAGGTTCACCATTTCAAGCAAACTCATTGGATCAACATTGCGATTATACAATCCATTGAACAAAGTGATCAGTTCAACCAGTTTCAAGTTTGGATAGTAACCGCTGGTTTGTAATTGAACACCAATGATCTTTTTAATTTCATCCGGATCTTTATCAAGATTAAATCCATTTACCCAAACCTCACCGCTTGTTTTTTCTCTAAGCGTTTCTATTATTTCCAGCGTTGTTGATTTACCGGCTCCATTGGGTCCAAGCAATCCAAATATTTCACCTTCCTGCACATCAAAGCTTATGCCTTTCACTGCCTGGAAGTTTCCATAATTCTTTACAAGCCCCTTAACTTTTATGATCGTTTCTTTCATCTGAACAATTAAAATTCAAGTTCCATTTTTACATCCGCCGTTTCAAAAGGAGAATCTTTTACTTCCACATTTTTGAAGCCATACTTTTCATACAATTTCAATGCTGTCTGTAACCGGTGATTGGAAAAAAGTGTGAGCTTTTTCACTCCTATCTCCTTTGCTTTCTTCAAACAGGTCTCTATTAGGATCTTGCTGATCCCTTTTCCCTGCCAGTTTTTTGTCACACTCATTTTAGCCAGTTCAAATATACCATGTCCCTCTTTCATCAATGCTGCAGAGCCCACAATTTCATCACCTGCTTTTGCCAGCCAAATAAAACCACCACGATCAAGTATGGTTCCCTTCGGATCATTCAGCACCATCAGGTCATGACTTTCCGTAAGATTATACTTATCCAGCCATTCAAGATTCAACTTCTTAAAATCTGAATGATACTTTTCGATGTATTCTATTATTTCAATTTGATCATTCACAAAACTAAATTTATTCATTAGCACATCAGCATATTGGCACATTACAAACAAGATTCAAGTTCCTCCATCATCGACTTACTCCCAACAAAAAAGGGGGTCCGTTGATGAAGCCCGGTCGGTTGCACATCCAGCACTCTTTCTTTGCCATTGGTTGCTTTACCACCGGCCATCTCAACAATAAACGCAAAAGGATTACACTCATACAGCAATCTCAATTTTCCTTTTGGTTTATCGGTAGTACCGGGATACATAAAAATTCCTCCCTTTATTAAATTACGATGAACATCAGCCACCATACTGCCAATATAGCGTTGCGTATAAGGACCACCATCTTCTTTTGTTTTTGCCTGGCATTTATGAATATAGTCTCTAACCCCCTGGTCATACCGGAAAAAATGACCATGATTGACTGAATAAATTTTTCCCCGTTCAGGACATTTAATATCTGGATGGCTCAGCGTAAATTCACCGATCGAAGGATCCAGGGTAAATCCGTTCACACCACGTCTTGTTGCATACACCAGCATTGTACTTGAACCATAGATTACATAACCCGCCGCCACCATGTTAATTCCTTTTTGTAAAAAATCTCCATGATCGCATGGAGATCCTTTCGCAGTTAAACGGCGAAAAACGGCAAAGATGGTTCCGATAGAAACATTCACATCAATATTTGCGCTGCCATCCAGCGGATCATACATGCACACGTACTTCGAATTATTGCTCACTTCATCATCAAACACGATAATATCATCCAGCTCTTCACTGGCAATACCGGCGCAGCTGATACCATGTTTCAACACACCCGTGAACTGATCATTTGCATACACATCAAGTTTCTTTACTTCTTCGCCCTGCACATTAATAGAACCAGCGTCACCAAGTATATCTACCAGGCCAGCTTTATTCACTTCCACATTCACCCGCTTAGCAGCAAGACCAATGTCCCGCAACAAACTACTTAATTCACCGGTAGCTCCCGGGTAATTCCGGTATTGCTGAATTGTAAATTCATCTAAAGTGAGTACTTGCCTGTTGATGATCATAAAAGATGTTAAGGTTAACAAAAGTAAGGGAATATAGGATTTTTGATTTGGGATTGCAGAATTTAGATTTTAAATAGAATAACTCCAATAACAGACACTGCAGCTTAGTTATCTTTGCCGCCAAATCCGAAATCTGAAATCGTAAATCTAAAATCAAATGCAGGTTTTTAAGTTTGGCGGAGCTTCAGTAAACAGCGTGGAAAGGGTTAAAAATGTTGGCGACATTCTCACACTATACCCCAATGAAAAAATCCTGGTTGTCATTTCTGCCATGGGCAAAACAACCAATGCCCTTGAGAAAGTGGTGAATGCTTTTTATGAAGGCAAAAAAGAAGAAGCCCTTCAACTTTTTCAACAGGTCAAACAACAACATCTCAATACTGCAAAATACCTGCTCGTAACAAATGCTGTAACCTGCGAAGGACAACTCAATAATTTTTTTACGGAAGCTGAATGGCTATTACATGATAAACCGGTAAGGGATTATGATTATTACTACGACCAGGTTGTTTGTATCGGCGAATTACTCTCTACCTCCATCGTCAGCCATTATTTAAATGAGATCGGTATAAAAAATAAATGGATCGATGTAAGAGATATTTTCAGAACAGATGACAATTTCCGGGATGCATCAATTGATTGGGAATTCACCAACTCACAGGTTCAAAAATCCATAGTTCCATTATTTAATGAAAATAGTATTATATTAACACAGGGGTTTATCGGCGCCACCGATGAAAATGAAAGCACCACACTCGGAAGAGAAGGCAGCGATTATACCGCCGCTGTTTTTGCCAACCTGTTAAATGCAAAGAACCAAACTATCTGGAAAGACGTAAACAGCGTAATGAATGCTGATCCAAAGCAATTTCCGGATGCAGTTGAAATACATGAACTCAATTATAACGAAGTGATCGAAATGGCTTATTACGGCGCACAGGTCATTCATCCAAAAACAATAAAGCCACTGCAGAATAAAGGCATACCTCTTTATGTAAAATGCTTTTTAGATCCTTCGTTAAGTGGTACTGTTATTCATAATAAGGCTTTAAAGGGATTACCACCAATAATTGTTGTAAAAGAAAACCAGGTGATGATAGAACTCAGTTCAAGAGATTTTTCATTTGTGGAAGAAAAACCAATTGCTGACCTGTTTCATCTTTTTGAAAAACTAAAAATAAAACCTAACCTTACACAGAATGCAGCGATCAGCATGATCTGTGTATTAGATGACCGTGCTGATAAAATTGAAAAACTTGCATTATCAGCTTCGGAGTTCTTTGATATTACTGTAACCAAAGGATTAACCTTACTTACGATCCGTCATTATACAACAGAGATTTATGAAAAACTCACAACAGGGAAAAAGATGCTTCTGCAACAAAGAACAAATGATACAGTACAGTCTTTATTACAATAAAATTGTTGGATTGTAAATTCATTGATAGCCCTATTAAAATGTAACAACAATAATGTAAATTAGTAGGTAACCTTTTTGAAGACATCCCTGATTTGAAAAAAAATGAAGGCTACTTTAATTATTCTGTTAACGCTTACAATCGCCATTTTTATTACAAGCTGTGAAGGATACCGATGTGGAGATGGCATAGTGTTGGACAAACAAATAAAGCCCTGGATAGTGTTTATTGTGAAGTTTTGACCGGGGTTCAGACAATGTATACTGACAGCACGGGGAAATTTGATTTGGGTAATCGAATAAGTGGCTGTGTTCCGGATTGCAAAGACATTACTATCAGGTTTTCTAAAATTGGTTACAAATCAATTTCAGTAGACAATCCCGTTGATGATGCAATAATTTACCTGGAAAGATAACAGCAGTCTTTAAAGAAATAATTTATTATAAACATTCTCTAAGATCACGCATATTTATTTTAATCCCTTTAATTTTGAATGTCCTATACACCATTAACAATTAAACAATAGAAATTATGAAAGCAATAATTCTACTGGGTCTATTTAGTTTGTCTTTAACAGCACAGGTTTTTAGTCAGTCAAAAGAAAATAAATCAAAAGCCTACGTGACCTCAGGCGGGGAACTTATTTTTTCTTTTGCAAATGTTGAACAAAATGGAAATAGCGAAAGCTCTACCATGCGGTTTTCTCCCGTATTCAATTTGCAGGTAATGCTCAACCAGGACATGAATAAAAATTTTGGACTGTTTACCGGGTTAGCAGTAAGAAATGTGGGTTACATCATGAATGATTATAAAGATCCTTCAAATAACCTGTTTTATAAAAAAAAATTCAGGACTTATAACCTGGGACTTCCGCTGGGTTTTAAAGTTGGAGACCTTGATAAAACCTTTTTTTATGGAGGTTATGAAATTGAAATGGCATTTACATACAAAGAAAAAACATATGAAGGCGGTGATAAAATAGATAAGATATCAGGATGGTTCAGTGACAGGAATGAATTATTTCAACATGGTTTCCTGGCTGGCGTCCAGTTTCCCCGTGGAGTTAATTTGAAATTTAAATATTACCTGAGTGAGTTTCATAACCAGGATTATACTACGAATGCGGGTATCAAACCTTATGGTGGTCTAAAGTCTAATATTTTTTATGTTTCAGTGAATTTTTTCCTTTTTAAAGATTTTGATTTTTATTTCGATTGAGGACCGGGACGATATTCCAGCATATTGATTTCAACAATTACCCCCGATAACTACCGTTAGCTGATCATTATCTTTAAATTGATCTTAATTCATCGCCAGCACCTCATTCAATATCTTATTCACTTCAGCAGCTTTATTGAATATCATGAGGTGTCCGCCGCCTTTAATGATAAAGTCAGGGTGAGTATACTTTAACGGCAGCATGTGATCATCTGACCCGTGTAAATGAACAATACCGGGCAACCGATCAGGTTGGTTCCAATTCACAATTGCGTCAAGCGACCACCGGACCAGGTCCGGGTCAGCACTCTTCGCATAATTATAGATGATGGCTTTATCTTCTTTCGATCTGACGCCCATAAAATTCTTGAGCATTGATCCTGCTTTTAAAAATTTTATGGGTACAGCTTTATGCAAGCCAACTCTTCCTGCACTTTTAAAATACCAGGGCAATTCTTTTGATGAGGCCAGACTTGAAATGATGATCGTTTTCATAGGATTGCGCAGTCTTGCAATTTCAGAAGCAAGCATACCACCAAAAGAAAGACCGATCAAAATAAATGCATCATCGTTTTTTATTAATGTAGAAAAACGTCTTGCATAATTGCTTAGTGATTCATTTTTTTGCGGGGGTATCCAATCGAGGAAAACAGGTTCGTATACAGCCGGGAGTTTTATCTTTTGAAAAGCCTTTTTGTCGGCCCCTAATCCACTTATAAAATATGCTTTCAAACTTATTTACATCTCCATTGGTTCAGGTATCTCGATCGTAACGGTCTGTATCATTTTCTTTGGCACTGGCTTATCGTTTAGCATAGCGGGTTGCCAGGTTGCCATAGTGGCTTCCAATCTTGATATTAATTCGTCATTAAAATCTTCATTCACGCCACCTCTTAGCACTTTGAAATTTACCGGCATCCCATCTTTATCCACAATAAACTCTAATTGCACAAAAGCTTTTCGTGTACTCTTTGGCAAATACTCTCTCATTTCTTTGCCAAGTTTATCCAAATATTTTAAGAACTCATCGCCACCACCGGGATATTTCGGCCACTGATGAACGGCTTCAACAAGACCTGTGACGGCCCTTGTCCTGTGTTGTACATTCTTTCTTTTTGGAATGGGTTTCGCATCGGGTACTACATTCCATTTTTTATCCGGCGCATCATTTACATAATACTCGCCTTTATCAGATACCGTTATGACCGGGATCTGCTTATTTTTTTCAAAATAATTAAAAGCATCTTCAAGACGTGAGGCAAAGTCTTTTAACGGCTCATCATCTTTTGTAAGCTTACCGAGATAATCAACACTTCTTTTTACATTAAACCGTATCGGGAAAATATGGACCGGGATAAAATCCTGTCCCTGGTCTTTTGCATGTGCCGTAATAATATAAACCTCTTCGATCATTGGATCAGTCAACGGAATGCAGCCAACAGTAACACAACTACCATGGATATAAATATCACCACCGGGATTGATCGCATCACTTAATATCCTGTCAGAAATATTCGGATAATTGATCCCAAGCGACAAATGATAGTTACTTCTTGCGTTGAATTCATTGATATAGTAAAATCCTTCCGGCACCTGGTAGTCGCCCCCCATTCTTTTTGGACCAAGCGTACCAGCCAATGCACAAACTTTATAGGTCTTGAAGAGTTTGTAAGGATCCTTCCTGTCATTTTTTACCCAGATCTCTAACTGGCTATCATATTTAAAGGAACGGATGTAAACATATTTGGCAGGCCAAACTAATTTCTTAGCCTCAAATTGCTTTTTCAGCGCTGCCTCGTTTTTACTAAGCGCATCAGAAGGACGTTGCATCGTTTTTTGGAAATCAATAAAAGAAGAAACGGCCGAAACGGAGTTCCCACCGGAGCCATTCTGCGCAGAAAGCGAAATGGCAATGCAGCATGTCAAAATACAGAAGAAGAGGTTTTTCATTGACGGTTCATTAGGTTTAGAAACGCTGAGTCCAAAAACTTTATTACTCGTTTGTTTATAACTAATTGTAAAAATAAGGATAAAAAGCAAAGTCAGGTACGCAATACCGCCCCTTTTCACAGGAAATTATACTTCGTTAATTATAGACTGTGTTATGTTCTGCCTACCCATACCTAACTAACAATCATAACTGCCAACTACAAACTACTGACTATAAATTTCCTCTCGCTCCCTGTTCTCTTTCGATGGCCTCAAACAACGCTTTGAAATTTCCTTTTCCAAAACTCTTTGCTCCTTTTCGCTGGATGATCTCGAAAAACAAGGTGGGCCTGTCTTCAACGGGTTTCGTAAATATCTGGAGCAGGTATCCTTCATTATCACGATCAACAAGAACACCTAAGTCTTTCAATGGCTCGAGGTCCTCATCAATATGCCCTACCCTGTCAAGCAGGTCATCATAGTAGGTGGTGGGCACCCTCAAAAATTCAACACCCCGGTTTCTTAGCTCAGTTACTGTTTGAACAATATCATTTGTTGCCATTGCCACGTGTTGCACTCCCTCACCATTATAAAACTCAAGATACTCTTCCACCTGGCTTTTCTTTTTTCCTTCTGCCGGCTCATTGATCGGGAATTTCACAAATCCATTTCCATTACTCATCACCTTACTCATTAGCGCCGAATATTCCGTAGAGATATCTTTATCATCAAACGTCAGGATATTTCTGAAACCCATTACATCCTCGTAAAAATTCACCCAGGGATTCATCTGGTTCCAGCCAACATTACCGACACAATGATCAACGTATAACAAACCTGTATCAGTTGGCTGATAATAAGGGTTACTCCATTCACGATAGCCAGGCATAAACTGCCCGTTATAATTTTTTCTTTCGATAAATAAATGCACGGTGTCACCATAAGTATGAATGCCGCTGATCACCACTTCGCCATCCTCATCCTTTGTTCGTTGAGGCGCCATATAAGATCTTGCACCCCGTTCTGTTGTTTCCCGCCATGCACTCGTGGCATCATCAACAAGTAGCGCCAGCGCCTTTACTCCATCACCATGTTTGTAAATATGATCTGCCATTTCATTGTTGGGCCGGATAGGAGTAGTAAGTACAAGGGTCAATTTATTTTGCCGAACTGCATAGCTGGCCCGATCCTTTACGCCTGTTTCAGGTCCTGCATAAGCCAATGCCTGGAAGCCAAAAGCACTCATATAATAATGCGCTGCTTGTTTTGCATTGCCAACATAGAATTCAACATAGTCCGTTCCCTGTAATGGAAGAAAATCTGTTTGTGCATTTTGTTTTTTATCAGAAGCCGTAATATTTGCCATGATTAATTTTTTTAGGTCAGCAATAGAATTTCTGATCATCGTCCCTTCCGCCCGAGGCGGACTCTTTTACATTTATTATTCTATTCATCTTTTTTCGAGTGCATCATAACTCCCCTTCAGGGGATGGGAGTGTGCATTGCCAGCGTTTCCATCAGCAGTTCGAAGTGATTGCGTTTATCGGCAAATAATTTGTGCGGATAGTCCGGAAGCATTAAACAAAATTAGAAAATCCTTTACTCAATTTCATAAAAAAATACCTCCTGTGGAAACAGGAGGTAAACCAAAACTAACTGCTTATGAGAAAAACCATTTAATCAAAAACCATTTGCCTTAACCCGATGTAAAATTAAATCCATATTCTGCCGCATTTTCTGAGAATTGGACGAACATGGAAAAATAGAGGACAAGCTAATAAGAAACCTATCGCTAATCTCAATTTTATTAGGGCTAAAGACGCATCTCTTATCTTTGCGCCATGCAAAAAACCGGTATCCTCGGTGGTGGCCAATTGGGAAGAATGCTTTTACAGGCGGCCGCAAATTATCCAGTTGAAACTTATTTAATGGAGAATGACAAAGAATGTCCCGCTGCGCATCTCTGCCATCATTTTACCAAAGGAGATATAAAAGATTTTGATGCCGTTTACAATTTCGGCAAAGCACTTGATGCAATTACTATCGAAATTGAAAATGTAAATGTGGAGGCGCTGGAAAAATTAGAAAGCGAAGGAATAAAAGTTTATCCAAGGCCTTCTGTGCTTCGTATCATCAAGAATAAGATATTACAAAAACAATATTATCACGAACATAGCATTCCTACTGCGGATTTTGTTTTAACTAATAGTCTCGCCGATATGGAAGGCCATATTGGCTTTTTACCTGCTGTTCATAAACTCGGAGAAGGAGGTTATGATGGTCGTGGTGTTCAGATCTTAAAGCATAAAGAGGACCTTGGAAGAGCTTTTAATGCGCCAAGTGTTTTAGAAAAGCTGATTCCAATTGACAAAGAGATCGCTCAAATGGTTGCCGTAAACAAAAATGGAGAAACAGCTCTTTACCCTCCCGTTGAAATGCTTTTCAACCCGGATCTGAATTTATTGGATTATCAGCTTTGCCCGGCAGAATTAAGTATTCAAACTCTTTATAAAGTTGAAGCAATCGCCTTAACAGTAGTCCGCAATTTCAGATCACCCGGCATTTTTGCTGTAGAAATGTTTGTTGATAAGAATGGAGATGTGTTCGTAAATGAAACCGCGCCAAGAGTTCATAACAGCGGTCACCATACTATCGAAGCACATTATAGCAGCCAGTTTGATATGTTATGGCGGGTAATGCTCAATTATCCTTTGGGAAATCCCGATGCAATTCTTCCGTCGATCATGGTCAATATTATCGGCGCAGAAGATTGTAATGGCGATGTGAAATATGAAGGACTTGAAGATGTGATGAAGATCGACAACGCCTTTGTTCATATCTACGGTAAAAAACAAACCAAGCCGGGAAGAAAAATGGGGCACGTCACCATTTTGAGCAAAGAGAAACAGGACCTTTTGCACAAATCGAACAAAGTGAAACATACATTGTTTCCAAAAGCTTGATCTATTCCTTTTATCCCCTGAAAAAACCTTTCATAACAGGCAGATAATTAATTTTTTGGCTAGCAAAGGATTTATAAGTTTGCGGCGTCAAATTTTATACTCTGTACCTTAAATAAGTACTTATTTTTAAGCTTAAATCACAACTGCACAAACGTGAATAATCACAAACTACTTTTTGGAATAGGTTTTATGATCTTAAGTTCTGCAATTCTTTCCTGCGCCAACAAAAAGAAGACCAGTGCTGCGACCGGTACCACACAGCAGCAGCAACAGGCAATTACCGCAGATGCTTTAATAGTTTCTACCCAGCCTCTTAGCGCCGATATTGAAATTCCCGGAACGATAATGGCAAATGAAACGACAGAGATCCATCCTGAAATTTCAGGCCGTGTCGTTCAATTGAATATAAGGGAAGGCACATTTGTTGGCAAAGGATCATTGCTCGCCAAATTATACGATGGAGATCTCCAGGCTCAGTTAAGAAAACTGGAAGTGCAATTAAAAATTGCTGAACAAACTGAAGACAGGCAGGCGCAACTTCTAAAGATACAGGGCATCAGTCAGCAGGAGTATGATCTTAGCCTTTTGCAGGTAAGTAATTTGAAAGCAGATATTGATATCGTTAGAGAGGCTGTTCGTAAAACCGAGGTCAGGGCCCCATTCAGCGGAAAACTGGGATTAAGAAATATCAGCCAGGGTGCTTTTGTTACCCCTGCAACAATTGTAACTACGATCAGCCAGGTAAGTCAACTAAAGATCCAATTCAATGTACCTGAAAAATATGGTTCACAATTAAGAAATGGACAACCTATCAACTTTACAGTTGATGGCTCTTTAAAAACGTTTACTGCAAACATTATTGCAGCTGAAGTAAAAATGGATGAGAATACAAGAAGTCTTGCATTAAGAGCTCTTGTAAAAAATTCTGATCCTTCGTTGATACCCGGCGTTTTTGCCAAAGTGAGAATAATATTAGGCAAAAACGAAGAAGCCATTCTTATTCCAAGTATTGTTGTGCAGCCGCTGGGAAGAAAAAAATTGGTGTATGTATACAGGGGTGGAAAATCTATTCCTTCTGATATTACCACAGGAATCAGGGATAGCTCCAGTGTACAAGTATTGACAGGATTGAATGTTGGTGATACAGTCATCACAACCGGGCTTTTGTTTTTAAGACCTGGCGCTGATGTGAAATTGAAGAACATTGTTCAGCAAACAAATTAAACCCTTTAAGGGCTATGAATCTTTCAGAACTAAGTTTAAGAAGACCGGTACTTGCAGTAGTTTGTTCCATTGTCATCATAATTTTTGGAGGCATTGGTTATAAATATTTGGGCGTAAGAGAATATCCTGCCATTGATCCGGCAGTTGTCAACGTACGTACATCATATGTAGGCGCTAATTCTGATATTATTGAACAGCAAATAACCGAGCCGCTTGAAAAAGCAGTGAATGGTGTACCCGGGGTAAAAAATATTACTTCAAGTAGCTCTACCGGGAGCAGCAATATTACCGTTGAGTTTGAAATAAATGTCGATCTTGAAAGAGCGGCAAACGATGTCAGGGATAAAGTGTCGCAAGCCCTCGGCCAATTGCCACAGGACATTGATGCGCCACCAACCGTAAGCAAGGCTGATTCTGATTCTGATCCAATAGTCTTTTTACAGATACAAAGCCAAAGCAAGGGTTTGATGGAATTAACCGACTATGCAGAAAATGTAGTGCAGGAAAGACTACAAACAATTTCAGGTGTTAGTGGGGTGAACGTTTTTGGGAGAAGATATTCAATGAGACTTTGGATCGACCCTGCAAAACTTTCCGCCTATAAATTTACCATTAATGATATTCGACTTGCATTGGACCGTGAAAATATTGAGCTGCCGGGTGGAAAGATCCGGGGTAATGCCACACAACTGATCGTAAAAACTTTTGGAAAGCTGACCACTGAAACAGATTTCAATGATCTAATTCTTCGGGAAGATAATAATGGCGTTGTCCGTTTCAAAGATGTTGGCTATGCAGTGCTGGGCCCCGATAATGAAGAACAATCGTCAAGAAAAAATAATATACCATCAGTAAACATGGGGGTGGTAGCACAACCGGGCAGTAACCAGATCGAAATTACTGACGAAATTTATAAACGTATCGATGAGATCAAGAAAGATATGCCACCCGACATTATCCTGGAGGTTGGGTATGACCGTACTACATTTGTCCGTAATGCCATCGGCGAAGTAAAAGAAACGCTTATTATCGCCATTATATTAGTGGTTGCTATTATCTTTCTTTTCTTTCGCGAATGGGCATTGGCTCTCCGGCCATTGATCGATATTCCTGTTTCATTGATCGGTGCATTCTTTATTATGTACCTGATGGGATTTTCTATTAATGTACTTACGTTGCTTGCCATCGTACTTGCTACTGGTCTTGTGGTGGATGACGGCATCGTTGTAACGGAAAACATTTTTAAGAAAATGGAGGAAGGAATGAACAAACATAAAGCTGCGCTCGAAGGTTCGAAAGAAATTTATTTCGCTGTTATTGCAACCTCAATAACCCTAGCCATAGTTTTTCTTCCCATTATCTTCTTAGAAGGATTTGTTGGAAGACTTTTCCGTGAATTTGGTATTGTGTTAGCCGGCGCGGTATTGATCTCAGCATTTGTTTCATTATCACTTACCCCCGTGTTGAATATTTACATGGCCAAAAAGAATCCGCACAAGCATTCCTGGTTTTATCGGGTAACTGAACCTTTTTTCGTTTTTCATGAAAATTTATATCGGAAATCGCTGGAAGGATTTATGCGTCTTCGCTGGATGGCGTTTATCCTTGTTGCTGTATGTTTTACTATCATTTATTTTCTTTTTAAGGCAATACCATCTGAGTTAGCGCCAATGGAGGATCGTAATCGTATTCGTACAAGCATTACGGGACCGGAAGGTGCAGATTTTGATTTTACGGATAAAGTAGCTTATGAGATCACACAACAACTGCTCGATTCTATACCTGAAAATAATGTCATGCTGACCTTTGCCCCGGGTTTTGGTGGTGGTGGAAGCAACGCTGCATTTGTTAGCATGGGTCTGGTGAATGCATCCGAAAGAGAAAGATCGCAGGATGAAATAGCGCAACAGATGAACCGTATGTTCCGGCGCTATAACAATCTCAGGGTTTTTGCCACACAAGAACAAACCATTTCCGTAGGGCTTGGTGGCCGCGGTGCCAATCCTGTTCAGTTTGTACTCCAAAATTTAAATTTTGAAAAACTAAAAGAAAAGATCCCGCTGTTCATGGAGGAAGTTCGCAAGAATCCAACTTTTGTAAATACAGATATAAATTTAAAATTCAATCAACCGGAATTACAAATAACAATTGACCGGTTAAAGGCAAATGAGCTTGGTGTATCCGTACAGGATATTTCTACCACCCTTCAATTGGCATTGAGTGGCCGCCGCTTCGGTTATTTCATTATGAATGGAAAACAATACCAGGTGATAGCCCAGGTGGATAGAAGAGACAGAGATGATCCTCTTGATCTGAAGGGGTTTTTTGTAAGAAATAATCGTGGCGAACTGATCCAGCTTGATAACCTGGTCAGAATGGAAGAAATGGCAAATCCGCCAAGTATTCTTCACTTTAATCGTTTTAAGAGTGCCACGGTGCAAGCCGGACTTGCGGATGGAAAAACAATTGGTGATGGAATTGCGGAGATGGAAAAAATTGCAGATAAAGTATTGGACGAAACATTTGAGACATCACTTTCCGGTGCATCAAGAGACTATGCTGAAAGTTCCTCCAATACATTATTTGCACTCCTGCTGGCCATCGTTCTTATATATCTTGTTCTTGCTGCTCAGTTTGAAAGTTTTGTAGACCCTATTATAATAATTGTCACTGTTCCATTGGCGTTTGCAGGTGCTTTTCTCAGTCTGTGGTTATTCGGACAAACGTATAACATCTTTTCGCAGATCGGTATTATTATGTTGATCGGTCTCGTTACGAAAAATGGAATATTAATTGTGGAATTTGCCAACCAGAAACGCCGTCGCGGAGAGCAAAAAATTCCCGCCGCAATTGACGCCGCAGTTGCCCGGTTGCGTCCCATCCTCATGACAACGCTTGCCACAACTTTAGGAGCATTGCCAATTGCATTGGCATTTGGTTCCGCAGGTAAAAGCCGTGTTCCGCTTGGTATTGTTATCGTTGGTGGTATGCTCTTTGCCCTTGTACTTACTTTATATGTAGTGCCGGCTATGTACTCATATCTTTCTTCAAAAAAGAAAGCCAGTAGTCTGGATACTGAGCTGGCGGTGGCCGATATGAAGGAAGCTCATGAATAAATTATATGTAACCTATTTACCTGCAGCAATTTTATATGGTGGCAGGCAAATGAATTCTATTAAACTTATGTTGCAGTTTACCCTGAGCCCGTCGAAGGGCACTCTTGTACGTTCTGTTCTATACTCAGCATTTTTCCTGTTGACTTGTTCAATACAGGCACAAAGATTATTAACCATTGAAGATGCCATCGCTACTGCACTTCAATATAACTATGATATTCGCCTGTCAAGAAATGATTCTGCGGTTGCAGCATTGGATAACTCCTATCGAAATGCAGTTTTTTTACCCCGGTTGAATGCAAACGCTGGTATGCTATGGAACAGGAATAACCAGAAACAGGATTTTGCAAATGGTACAAAACGGGAAGGCGATGTAAAAACAAACAACCTGAATTCATCCCTAACATTGAACTGGACACTTTTTGACGGCGGCAGAATGTTTGTAATAAGAGACCAGGCTGAAGAGCTGGTTCGTCTTGGTGAACTAACAATTAAAGACCAGCTGGTAAACACAATTGCCGAAGTGATCAACCGGTATTATATCATCGTTCGTCAAAAGCAACAATTAAAAGCCATTGAAGAGCAGATGAGCATTAACCAGACAAGAGTGGATCTTGCACAAAGAAAACTTGATATCGGTGTTGGCGCAAAACCAGAGTTGTTACAAAGTAAAGTAGATCTCAATGCCCAAATTTCATCTTCATTAAGACAAAAGACCCTGATCCAGCAATTAAAGGAAAGTCTGAACCAGATAATGAACGTAACACCCGGCAGTAATTACGAAGTAAGCGATTCGATTCCCTTTAATACACGTATCACATTGGAAGAAATACAGAATAACCTGGAAAACAGTAATACTTTTTTACAAATATTGAGAAAGAACATTGATCTTGCAAACCTGACACTCAAACAAAGAAAGGCCGAAAAATTTCCGATCGTATCATTCAATTCAGCTTATAATTTTAGTCGAACCAATAACGACGTTGCTTTAAATCCTGCACTTCCCCTCTTAAGCCAGAACAGGGGATATAATTATGGTTTTTCTGCTACTATCCCGATTCTTAATAACCGTAATGCCCACCGCCTTGTTAAGCAAGCCGAATTGGATATACAATACCAGCAATTAACTTTTGAAAGCCAGCGATCAGCTATTAACCTTGATGTGCTGAATGCTTTTAAAGAATATGAATTTCAGAAACAAGCGTTAGAACTGGAAGAAACAAATATCTTACTGGCAAAAGAAAACGTAACCATTATCCTTGAAACCTACAGGCTGGGGCAAGCTACTCTTCTACAGCTTAGAGAAGCACAACAAAGTTTGGAAGATGCTTATGACCGCTTGATCGCTGCCCGCTACAATACCAAATTAGCTGAAACGATATTGTTGAGAATTAAAGGTGATTTGGTGAGGTAAGTCTTCACGCAAAGTCGCAAAGAATGCGCAAAGACGCTATGAAGTTCTTTACGTTGTTATTTCTTAAAACTTAGCGCCTTTGCGTGAAATATTTTTCCCTTTCTTTGCTTCATGAAACCACTTGTAGGAATTATAATGGGCAGCGATAGTGATCTCACTGTGATGCAGGCTGCTTCGGATCTGCTCAAAGAATTTGGAATAGCACATGAAGTAACTGTTGTATCTGCCCATCGTACGCCCCTTCGCATGGTTGATTATGCTACCAAAGCAAAGAAAAGAGGATTGAAAGTAATTATCGCAGGTGCGGGCGGTGCAGCACATTTACCGGGTATGGTTGCTTCTATAACTTCGTTGCCTGTTATTGGTGTTCCTATTAAATCATCCAATTCAATTGATGGGTGGGATTCTGTTCTTTCCATTTTACAAATGCCAAATGGAGTTCCGGTTGCCACCGTCGCTTTGAATGCGGCAAAGAATGCAGGAATACTTGCAGCTGAAATTATCGGAGCTTTTGACCCAACCGTTTCTAAGAAAGTAACTACGTTCAAGAACTCTCTTAGCACTGATGTTTTAAAAAAAGTGGAGAAGATGAAGAAAGCAGGATGGGAAAATAAGTTTGATTGAGAACCTCGTCCCGATTGCTATCGGGATGTAAGATTTAAAATGGATTATGAGGAAATCAAAGACGATTTACTTTAGCTGGATTCTTTCACTTACGTTCCTGATCATTTCTTGTAGTGGAAAAAACATTTTGCCGGAAATACATATCAAAAAGCTCGATAACTATCCTTCTGCTTCTTCGATCGAATATTATGATGGAAAATTATGCCTCATGGGTGATGATGCCTCGAAGCTACTTGTGCTTGATACGAGTCTTAATATAGTTGATTCAATCCCTATCATTTCATATTCAGAAAATCGGATCCCAAAAGATATCAAACCTGATCTGGAAGCATCTGCCCTGAATGCTGACAACTTATTTTTGTTCGGTTCAGGCTCGCTATCGCCGTATAGAAATTTCGGATGGAAACATAATTTGAAAACAAAAGACCACGACAGTATCAACCTTGAACCACTATTCTTAGAAGCAAAAGACCTGGGCATAGAACAAATTAATATTGAGGGTGCTTGTTTTGTATCAGGAAAATTACTCTTTATAAACCGGGGGAATAAAGGTTATCCTCACAATCATCTCATCATTACGGATGAAAAATTCTTGAATAATGACAGCAGCTTCCAAGTCTCTGTTATTCCTTTCGCCGCTCAAAAAGATATAGCTTCTTTCAAAGGAATTTCCGGCTTATGCTACGCAAAGGAAAGTGACCAGCTGATCATGACTGTCTCAACGGAAGACACAAAAAACAACTATGAAGATGGCGTAATAGGCAAAAGTTATTTACATATAATTAATAATATTTCAACTAAGATAATCGACAAAGCCCTCGGCTCTAAAAGAGTGATCGACCTTGAATATATCGACTCGCGTTTTAAAGGTCAAAAGATCGAATCGGCAACTGTAATTAAGGAAACCGATAAATTAATTTATCTGGCATTGGTTGCCGATAATGATGATGGAAGCAGTACTGTTTTTAAAATGAGTATTACGCGGGCTGTTTCTCTTGCAGAATGATAAACTCCTGCTCAAGGTTTAACGACTGTTGATAAACTAAGTGAATGAAGTCTTTTCCCCATTTTGCATAATAGTAACTTATATTATCATATCGCTCCTGTAAGCCATTGCCTGGAAATAAATGTTCCTTAATAGTATTGATCTGCCGCTGCTGATCAGCGAATTTTCTTTTTTCAGCCCGCAGCATTTTCTTTTCCAATTCCTGCAAACGATGAACAGTTCTTAGTTTTAAAGCCTCTACATGTTTTTCCAAACTGCTGTCAACCGCAGAAGCCTGCTTTTTAAAATTTTCGTACATCTTCTCAAGTTCGGACAATGACCCATTCAATTTTACTTCATTCTTACTCTCATTCATTACAACCTTATTCAGCAATTCTTCCGGTGATAAAAAGAAATCTTCAATGGTAAATCCGAGCTTTGAAATTCTTTCCAGCCATTTCTTTTCCACTATCAAAAAAGAATTACGCAGCACCAGCATTGGGAACGGAACCTTATAATGACCAAACAGGTCTTTCAACTGCAACCAATAAGCTGTTTCTCCGCCGCCACCAATAAAAGCAAGATTAGGCAAAACGGTTTCCTGGTAAAGTCCACGCAATATTACATTTGGGCTAAAGTGATCAGGATGTTCTTCCAATTCTTTAATAAGATCCTTTTGAGAAAATTTTTCCTTCCCACTCACAAGTCTCCACTCATCGTTCACTTTCTCAATTCTCTCCCGGATATTATCTTTTAAATAAAACAGGTTGATCTCTCTTGGATTTGCCTGCACTTTATAGCCCGCATCGCTTAGTTGTGCAGCTGTTTTTTCTACAATATCCGAAGCAGTTTGGTTCAACAGATCATCTTTAAATATAGGGATCATTTGACGCTTCAATTCAGGATTATCCGGCAGCAAAACAACCAGTCCAAACTCGCCGAATAATGCATTCACTATTTTAAAAGTCGAAGATTGAATAGTGTCGCCTTCTTTATAACATTCCTTCATCAGGTTCAGGATCTCTTTCCCATGAGGCAATACCGAAAGTTGCCCGTCCATTAGACCGATCAGCCTGATCAGCTCTTTATCAACCTTCATTCTTCCAACTGCTCCTGTCTGCTTTGTATTCCATACAAGTTTTTCGCCTCCCACATAAATATGATTTAATTCATCAAGATCGGCATCTTCAGATCCAATATAAAAAACAGGTACAAAATTGTATCCGGGCAAATTTGCTTTGCAATATTCTGCCAGCTTTATTGTATGTAATATTTTATAGATAAAATAAAGTGGGCCGGTAAAAATATTATTCTGATGGGCAGTTGTAAAAGTGAACGTATTTACTGATGCTAATAATTCAATACTACTTTTGGTTTTATCTGAAACAGTAACTGATGTGTATTGTTTTTTCAACTCATGGACCAACACACCACGGTTGTAGCTGAATTGCTTCCTGTCTTCGATCGCTTTTTTAATTCCCTGTAATGAGGGTGGATAATTAAAGAATTCTTTTAATGAAGAGTCCTGGTCAATATAATCAACCACAGTTTTACTGAAGTATCCAGTCTGGCGGTAAGGTATTCGTATAGAAGTACAATCCATAAGCTCATCAAAAATAGAAAGAGTTGGCCGGCCTTAAAATGACCCGGCTAAAATTAACGTTACTTTACCTGGTAAGCCACTACTGAATTTCTCCAGAAGGTGGGCACATATACAATCTTATTTTGCGCATCAAAACCGATATCGGCAGTGTTCTTTTTTTCAGGTCTTGTATCAAGCAACTGTTGTTTACTGCCATTACCATCCACATACCAGAGCACTCCCTGCCAGCAGGAAATGATAAAGTCATTGCCTGAAACATTTTCAATTCCATCTGTTCCGCCTTCCATTCCATCAGTGATCATTGAAAGTGTTTTATCCTTGTTCAGTTTATACATGCCACCGGCATCGAGTAAATAAAGGTCATCCTTGTGGGCCAGCACTCCGTTAGGGCCTTTCAGATTTTCCAGGAAAATTTCGGGAACACCATTCGTTACCCGAAATACCTTTTTATTTTTTGAATCAGACACATAAATAATCCCATTTTTATCAATGCTTACATCATTCAGTCCTGCAGCCCCGCTTACAGGTATCCTTTTTTCAATTCTGCCAGTAGCAATATCTATTACCACCAATTCATCCAGGTCAGCTACATACAATTTTCCTTTATATAGCCCCATACCTTTCGGACAATTAAAACCACTTACCCATTCTGCGGAAATAACTTTTCCATCAAGTCCAATTTTTCCGATAGACCCTTTTCCGTCTTT
>DASUTO010000336.1:0-5461 GCA_036374555.1 Chitinophagaceae bacterium | reverse complement strand
CCCACTCTAAAAAAAATTCCCGGTAACGTTACGGCTGTTTCAGAAAGTTAGAAAAATCGATCCGTATAATATTCAACCCTAAGAAAATGAAAAAGATTTTTACTCTTTGTGTACTCGCCCTCTTCGCTGCCTCTGTAAACGCACAGGTAGTTTTTAACGAAGTTTATACAAATCCAGGTGCCAGCAGGCATGAATTCTTTGAATTCTATAACACCAGTATTAATCCTACACCGGAAAGTATGGATGACTATACTGTTGTTACTTATTTTGAAGAAGGTGGTAAATTTGGTTTTTATGTGATGGATCTTCCAGCACAGACTGTAGCTTCAAAAGGATATTATGTGGCTGCTTCGGTAAGTCCATTTAATATACAGGGTCAGAATGGTCTTACTCCCAATTTTAGTTGGAATGCAATTCCTGCCGGTGGTTCACTTAAAAGATTTGAAAGAAACGGCGCTACTTATAACCAGGTTGCATTGCCGGCAGATCTGAATAACATTTTTGTTGACCGTGCAGGTAACAATGCTACACACAACATATTTGTTTTTAAAAACGGATTTCTTGTGAATGGTATTTTTGCCGGCATCGCCCAGGCAGTAATTCCTTCTTATATTAAAGCTATGCCCCCGTTATGGGTTGACATGAGTGGAACTTCACCTGATTTTTTTGTGGATTTCAATTCTTTTAATGATAACCAATTTGAATATATCGGCTCAGCACCCGGTAATGATAACGGTTATTTTCGCCTGGGGGATGGTTTATGTGGTGTATGGAATAAAAGTAGTTCTTCAGCACAACATACTCCTGGCGTATCAAACGGATCATCTGGAGCATCAGGTGTCAGTGGCGCTCTTACCATCGTATTTTCTATTACAGAATTGGGAGGAGACTATACTAAAGCACTATTGACATACAATGTAACTGCCGCTACTTTATCAGCATTTCCAGTAATAATAGATGTTTACCAGGATCTGGGAACAATCGGTCAACTTGATGCTGCTGATGTATTAGTGGACACAAGAATACTCTATACTACAACTGAAGGAGACCAATATGTAGTGCTGCCTTCCAGAACTGATCCTGTAATCCTCGTTGCAAAAACTCCTTCCGGATGTTTTGACCAGGTAGCCAAAATTGCGACGGGTCTATCTCCTTTACCTGTTCATCTTTTACGTTTCCAGGGCAACATGAATAAGAATAATAGAGTAACGCTTAACTGGACAGTAGCGGATAATGAAACCGTGAATAGTTTTGAAATTGAAAGAAGCTTTAATGGTCGTGACTTTACAACTGTAGGCATTGTGTTTGCATCAGAAAAAAGAGGTAATGAGAATTATATGTTCTATGAAACTGTAAACAATAATGACAAAGTGATGTATCGTCTGAAAATGATCGACAAAGGACATGATGTTGATTATTCAAGGATACTTATCTTCCAAACCAAAACATTAATTACAAGCGATATTAAGGTATACGGTAATCCTGTAAAAGACAAACTTACATTCAGTTATTTTTCAAATGCAACTCAACCTGTACAGGTAAAAGTCTATGATCTCACAGGGAAAACTTTAATGAGCCAGAAAGTGAATAGCGCTGAAGGTAGCAATATGTTAAGCCTGCCTTTAGCTTCAACTTTCAAAGCGGGTATGTATGTGGTAGAAGTAACTAATGGATCTGATCGCCAGGTTACAAAATTTGTGAAGCAGTAAAAATTATAATCAACAAAATCTTTATAGATCTTTTCTTAGGTAATCAAATCGATAAAGCCGAAAAATCATTTCGGCTTTTTTTTAAAAAAATTAAATGTTTAAACAAGCCATCTTCCTGAAATCTGGAGGGAGCGAAGGAAGAGAGATTAAGCAATCCTCGTCAATCAAAAAGATCTCCTGGTACTAAGCCAATGATTCTGACGACCGGTTAAAGCCTTGAAAATTTTTCATACACTTAGAGTATCAACGGAGACGGGCCCTATTTCTATAGGGCCTTTTTTATTTTAAACTAAGTATCAATAGAGTAAAAAAACGATATAGTAGTTTTTCATTTAAATCAGCTTGCATATACAATGATTGCATAGTAAATTTGTTACGAAGAAATCGCTGAATATCCCGTAAAAATCATTTCGAAGAATCCGTACTGATACTACTCTTAATAACGATCCCTTTATCATTACGGCAATTTTTTGAATTGATCTAAAGATCAGGATTCCCGGATATTCAATATCACGATCGAAAAACCTTAATCCATTTTTTGAAAATTTAACCCTAAGGAAATGAAAAAATTTTTTACCCTTTGTGTGATTGTATTTTTTGCAATCATTTCCAGATCACAGGCAGTATTAAATGAAGTATATCCCCAGCCAGGCAATGGCTATCATGAGTTTTTTGAGCTGTATAATGAAAACAACAGTATTGAAAACCTCGATAATTACACACTCGTTACATATTATGAAGAGGCGGCTGGCGTAACAGGTTTTTACGTATTGGATCTACCTAATGCCAATATGAATTCACATGGCTATTATGTATGTGCATCTCAAACACCATTCGATATACAGTCACAATTGGGATTAACAGCAAATTCCAGCTGGAACTCCCTTCCTGCCGGTGGTTCACTTACAAAATGGGAAAAAAGCGGTTCATCATATATATCAGTGCCGGTACCGGCAAATCTTAATGACCTATTTGTTAAAATAGTCGGGTCCGGTGGTGTATTCCATGTATTACTTTATAAGAATGGTATTCTTGTGAATGGTCTGATCGCAGGTTTCAGCTCTACTGTTATACCTGCCTACTTAAAATCAATGCCGGATTTACCTATTGATATGTCTGGCAGTTCTCCTGACTTTACCATTAATTTCAATTCAATTCCTGATAATAGTGTTGAATATCTCACTAATTCAGCAGGAACCAATAATGGTTATTTTCGTAGCTCTGATGGGTTGTGTGGCGATTGGTTGAAAAGTGATTCTCCCGGCCAACATACTCCTGGTTCTACAAATGGTCTGGCAGCAAGCCTAAACCCGGCCAACCAATTATCAATAGCAACAGTGATCTCACAATATGCCGGAGATCCCACAAAAGCTTTATTGACCTATAATATTGTTTCAGCTCCTGCAGGTGCATTTCCTGTGGTTGTAGAAGTTTATGCCGACGATGGGCTAGTTGCAGAGCAATTAGACCTTAATGATCAGCTTCTGGATATAAGAACAATCGCAAGTTCTTCTGCAGGTAGCCAAAATATCATACTGTCTTCATGGGATGTTGCTGTAATAATTGTCGTTAAATCAGGTTCCGATTGTTACAATGAGACAATAGCTGTAGGAAATTATTGGTCCGTATTACCAGTCAACCTTGTAAGTTTCCAGGGCAACATAAATAAAAATAATAAGGTCACTCTTCAATGGAAAGTTGAAAATAATGAAACAACTGATCAGTTTGAAGTACAAAGAAGCTATAATGGTATAGAATTTAAAACGATCGGGATCGTATTCGCCAGTGAAAAGAACGGCATTGAAGATTATATGTTCTATGAAACGATCAACAGCTTTGACAAAGTAATGTATCGTCTTAAACTGATCGATAAACAAAATGAGGTTAGCTACTCTAAAATATTGGTGTTTCAATCAAAACTTTCCACGAACAACAATGGTATTAAGATCATCGGCAACCCGGTGAATGATAAACTAATTTTTAATTATACGGCTAATGGTCCCCAGCTCATTGATGTAAAGATCTATGACATGAGTGGCAGAATGTTGATGAATAATAAAATTACCAGTCTTGAAGGCAACAACATGATAAGTTTTCCTTTAGCGCCAGCTTTCAAGCCAAGCATGTATTTAGTAGAAGTAAATAATGGTATTGAAACGCAAACAGCAAAATTTATAAAACAATAAAATCGTTTTCAAAAAGTTGATCCGTACCACAAAGAAGGTCTCTGGATACTAAGCCTAAGAATCTATTGATCGGTTAAACCCTTGAAGCATTTCATACACTTAGAGTATCAACGGAGACGGGCCCTTTTTCTAAAGGGCCTTTATTTTTGTGTAAGATAAACCTGTAAGTTTTTTACATACTCTTCAAACGCTTTGATACCTGTTGAAGTTATTTTACAGATCGTTTGCGGGTAATTGTCTTTGAACTGCTTTATCACCTCTATATAACCCGCTTCTTTTAGTTTTTGAATTTGCACACTCAGATTGCCGGCTGTTGAATTTGTTTTCTCTTTTAAAAAAGTAAACTCAGCTTCTTTCACACTTATAAGAAGCGACATCACAGCCAATCGTAATTGGGAATGTAATATGGGATCAAGATCTTTAAACATTCAGTTGTACTTGTTCCTTTTTATATAAACGATATTCCTTTTCCATAATAACACCGGGCACGAGCCATGCAAGTATAGCTGAAGCAGCCGTAAGTAACAGATCTATTTTAATTGATGTATATACTGCCACTATGCAGCAGATCCAACAGAAGATACCACCCCATAACATTGGTTTAAACTTGCAGGCAGCACCAGTGATAAAAGTTGGCAGGCCATACAACATCAGGAAAAGCGGGCCAACATACTCACTGAACCGAAAGGGAGCTTGTTTGCCTGTAATATCCTTGTATTCATTGGCCCATGAGCCCCATTCCCCAAAAATATTATTGCTAATATGGATCAATAGAAAAATAGTGATCCCAAAGCCAAGCCATATATAATCCAGGTATGGATCATCATATGATGTTACTTTTCGTTCCTTTTTTTCTTTGATAGAAATAAATATTTGCGGAATGATGGCAACAAGTGTCAGCAAATAAATATCAAAAGGAAGTTTATAATCAAACTGAACTTCTGATAATCTTACCAATGAACATATAGCAATAACAGCTCCCCACATAATGGCGCCAATACCGGTATCATGATAAGATTCTTTCGCCTTGTTGATCATCATGGTGATCAGGTGCAGGCTTTCCTGTTCGGTCAATTTTTTTTCCTGTTCCATAAACTTATTTGTTTTGGAGTTTTTCTTTTGCACTCAGCACATGGCCCGGAATAATATATGATATTAATATAGCCAGTGCCAGTAGCGGCAGTTGCCATTCATAGGATACATAAACTGAAAATACCATTATAGGTAGACATAATAGCCCGGTCCATTTAAGCAAATTAAATTGCATAATGGATCCCATGAAAAAACAAGCTACAGCATAAATCAGAATATAAATAGGATAAGAAAACTCCCATAGATCATTATACCCAAAAATAAAAACAAGGCTGCAGTAAAGAATAGCCAGGCAAATACCAAAGTATTTCATTGTTTCACCTATATAGGTCTTTACACTCTCTTTTCTTGACTCTTTTATCCCTCTTACAATACTTGCAATTATCCCGATCAGCATCAGGTTCCAGGCAAGCCACGGCTGGCCAAAGTTTGTAAACTTCATTAATAAAAAATGTGAAATGGCTGCAATAAAAA
>DASUTO010000335.1:0-5833 GCA_036374555.1 Chitinophagaceae bacterium | reverse complement strand
GCGGCTTTGATACAAGGTAAGCAAAAGAAAATATACAAAATTGAAGAGAACAAGCATGCCTATGTTTCTATGGGTGAAGGCAAGGCTAAAGTAGAACGTAACGGCAACCAGGTGCATGTATGGATGACGGCTATCCGTTCTCACCTGACACCGGATAACATTGAGGGCATCAAAGTTGGCGATGAAGTTTATTTCCACATTACAAACCTTGAGCAGGACTGGGATGTGCCGCATGGCTTTGCTATAAAGGGAGCTAACAACGCTGAAATACTGATTATGCCCGGCGAGACACAATCAATTAAATGGGTGGCCGACCGAACTGGTATATTCCCTTTTTATTGTACAGATTTTTGTTCTGCACTTCACCAGGAGATGTCGGGTTACCTGAGAGTATCTCCTGCCGGTTCGAATGTTGCGTTGCATTTTAGTACCGGCACTAATAAGCCGGCTGTAAGTGCAGATACCACAAAAGCCAACGCCAGTATTTCTAAAAACTAACGGGAAGCATGATCTTCTTAAAGCTTTATCGTAATATGCGTCCGGGATCTCATAGAGTCCCGGACGCATATTTTAAAAGAAAGAGGTTATGAAAAAGTTGAGCAATGTGTCAAGAATTATTATAGCGATTGGATCTTTAGCACTGATCATCATGTTCTTTGTACCGGCATGGTCTATTTACCTGGTCGCACCGCAATATCCTGAAGGGTTATCTATGCAGATCTGGCTGTATAAAATAACCGGCCAGGTGGAAATAATCAACGGGTTGAATCATTATATCGGAATGAAGCATATTGAAGCAGAGATGTTCCCTGAATTTTCTTTTCTTGTTTATATACTGGGGTTCTTTATTTTATTTGGGTTGGTAATTGCATTTACAGGTAGTCGTAAATTGCTCTTCGCTTATCTTCTTCTTTCTGTGATGGGCGGTGTGGCAGCATTAGTAGATTTTTATATGTGGGGCTATAAATATGGACATGACCTGGATCCCTCAGCCGCCATCAAGGTTCCCGGTTTGTCTTATCAACCACCTGTTATCGGCCACAAAAAACTGCTGAACTTTGATTCCTATTCGTACCCCGATACCGGTGGTTGGGTGGTAGTTGGTGTAACAGCTCTATTTTTTATTATATGGTTTGTTGAATGGCGCAGACAAAAAAAACAAATGAAAATGGAACAATACAAATCAAAACTTTCACCTGTGACAAATCTTTCAGTGCCTGTCGCATTTATTGCTTTCCTGTTTATGGGTTGTAACCCTCAAGCCGAAAAAATCAATTTAGGAAAAGATCAATGTGCAGAATGCAAAATGACCATTGTGGATCCAAAATTCGGAGCTGAGATCGTAACTAAAAAAGGAAAGGTGTACAAGTTTGATGACACACATTGCATAGCTGTATTTTTAGAACGCCGCGGCGTGGAACTAAGTAGTATTCACCAAACATTATTTGTTCAGTATAATGCTCCAGGTGAATTTGTAAAAGTAAAGTCGGCAGAATTTGTCGTAAGCAGTCAGTTCAAAAGCCCGATGGGCGGAAATGCTGCTGCATTTAAAAACGCAACAGAGGCCAAAATGAAATCTGCAGAAATAGAAGGAAGCAGGGTTACCGACTGGGCCACGCTTTATAATATTTTGGTCAAGTGAGAAACTTATTAATCATATTACTCCTGTTTGTAATGAGCAATGCTTTAGCCAATAGAATTATAGTTGGAAAAGATAAAGCGATCAGCACGTTGCGGGAAGGAATTAAGACAGCAAAGGATGGAGATACGATTTTGCTGAACAAAGGAATTTATAAGGAAGGCAATATAATAATTAACAAGGCTGTTTACCTGGTAGGGATTGACGGTCCTGTGCTGGATGGTGAGAATAAAAATGAAATCCTTACGCTTACCGGAAAAAATATCGTGATCAAAGGCATTCATTTTGCTAATGCAGGTTATTCATCAATGAATGATTATGCCGCTTTGAAAATAATTGATGCGACTAACATTCTCATTGAAAACAATAGTATGATCAATGCTTCGTTCGCTATTCATTTGGCTAACACAATTAATTCTGTTATCAGAAACAATACGATCAAAGGCAACAACAAATCAGAGCATTCGTCCGGCAATGGTATCCATCTTTGGAAATGTGCGAACATGCTGGTGGAATATAATTCGATCGGGGGTCACCGGGATGGGATCTATTTTGAATTTGTTACTGAATCAATCATTCAATACAACCTGAGTGAAAGAAATATCAGGTACGGTCTTCACTTCATGTTTTCCAGTAATGACAACTATTTTAATAATACGTTCAGGAATAATGGGGCAGGTGTTGCTGTTATGTATTCACACAAAGTAAAGATGGAAGGAAATAAATTTGAAATGAACTGGGGACCGTCTTCGTATGGCATCCTTTTGAAAGACATAACTGATAGCGACATCCAGCATAATACTTTTTTTAAGAATTCTACAGGCATTCACATGGAGGGAAGTAGCCGTATCGATGTTTCAAAAAATATATTTAAAGAAAATGGTTGGGCTTTAAAAGTGCAGGCAAGTTGTGATGATAATAATTTTTTTAAAAATAATTTCTTTGGTAACAGTTTTGACGTAGCTACAAATGGCTCGCTGGTACTGAATAAATTTTATAATAATTATTGGGATAAGTATGAAGGGTATGACCTGAATAAAGATGGAATAGGTGATGTGCCCTACCATCCTGTAAGTATGTACTCGATGATCGTAGAGCAAAACCCCAACTCTCTTATCCTGTTGAGAAGTTTTATGGTTTCGCTGCTTGATAAAGCAGAGAAGGCCATACCGAGCCTTGCTTCGGAAAATCTTGTTGATGATAAACCAATGATTAAGTCTATTAAATTATGATCAGGGTAGAACATATAACTAAAAAATTCAGAAAGCTGTTGGCACTGAATGATATCAATGTTCAGTTTGAAAAAGGACAAGTGATCTCGTTGATAGGGCCGAACGGTTCCGGTAAAACAACTTTGATCAAATCGATACTAGGAATGGTAAAACCAAATAGTGGGAAAATATTTTTTAATGATGAACTAATTAATGGCGATCCTTCTTATCGTTCGCAAATTGGTTACATGCCACAAATTGGTCGTTACCCGGATAATATGAAAGTGGGGCAGCTTTTTAAAATGCTCAGGAATATCCGAAATGTACCGGAAGATAAAATTGATGAAGAATTGATTGAGAAGTTTGACCTTAAAAAGATCTTCGATAAACCGATGCGGACACTTTCCGGTGGAACAAGACAAAAGGTTAGTGCTGCTCTTGCTTTCCTTTTTGACCCCGATGTGTTAATACTCGATGAACCAACCGCCGGACTTGATCCTTTGTCATCGGAAATATTAAAAGAAAAAATTCTAAAGGAGAAAAGTAAGGATAAACTCATACTTATCACCTCACATATTTTAAGCGATCTGGATGAATTGACAACACATATTATGTATATGCAGGAAGGGAAACTCGAATTTTTTAAAGTAATAGAACAGTTGCGGGAAGAGACAGGTGAATTAAAATTGGGAAAAGCAATTGCGAGAATAATGAAAGGAGAAAAATTCAATAATGAGTGGATCGACAGGATATTCGACATTAAAGACGAGAAGAACTCTTCATTTCGTCGGGAATGACTAATAAAAGAGTATGCTAAAACTATCTAAATACGTTTTATACGACATTGTAAGAAGCAAGGTAGTTCTTGCTTATACTGCATTCTTGTTTCTTGTTTCACTCAGTCTTTTTAATATGGAAGAGAACAGCAGTAAGGCTATGCTAAGTCTGTTAAATATCATTTTAATCGTAGTGCCGCTTATCAGCATGATATTTACAACTATTCATTATTATAATTCGTATGAGTTTATTGAACTGATGCTTTCACAGCCGATGAGCCGTCGGAAAATTTTGCTGAGTGAATATGGAGGTGTAGCCCTTTCATTGCTAAGTAGTTTTTTCATCGGGGTCGGTATTCCTGTACTACTTTATTCTCCTGATAGTGTAGGCTTCTCCTTATTATTCACCGGTGTTTGTCTGACACTTGTGTTTACATCGCTGGCCTTTCTTACTTCTGTAAAAGCAAGAGACAAAGCAAGAGGGATTGGTTTTGCATTATTGCTTTGGTTTTATTTTGCGTTGATCTATGACGGACTAATACTTTTAATTCTTTTCAACTTTAGCGATTACCCACTTGAGAAGGCTACCCTTATTCTTTCTGCATTGAACCCAATTGATCTTGGTCGTATTTCAATCATGCTCAAAATGGATGTCAGCGCCCTGATGGGATATACAGGTGCCTTATACAAAGATTTCTTTGGTAGTGGCTCAGGCATGCTCTTTACAGCCGGTATCATGTTGCTTTGGATCATTGTTCCTCTTTGGTGGGCATTGCGGGTTTTCAAAAAGAAGGATCTGTAAATCTTTGCGATTTTTATGAAGCTGCCATTTACGCTTGAGCAATTCCTTGATGTATTTCGGCAATACAATAATTCGGTGTGGCCAATGCAGATTTTCTTAACTTTTCTTGCCTTCCTTGCAACATATTTTTCAATCTTTAAAAAGCCTTACTCAAATAAAATTATTGTCTCTGTTCTGGCATTTCTTTGGTTTTGGATGGGGATCGTCTATCATCTTATATATTTTTCTTCGGTCAATAAAGCGGCGACCCTTTTCGGTTTCTTATTTATCATCCAGGGTTTGTTACTTTTTTATTTTGGGATCATAAAAGATAAATTGAAATTTCAATTTAGTTTGAATAGATATGGAATAACAGGAATGGCGTTAATAATGTTTGCCATTGTCGTTTATCCGTTACTTGGCTATTGGTTAGGCCATGTTTATCCATCGTCACCAACATTTGGGCTGCCTTGCCCTACAACTATTTTTACTTTTGGTATATTATTATTTTCTTTATCCATGGTCCCCTTTATTGTTATTATCATCCCAGCCACATGGTCAGTCATTGGATTCAGCGCCGCTGTTTCACTCGGAATGAAAGAAGATACCGGGCTCTTAATTGCAGGTTTTGTCAGCACTCTTATGATACTTTATAAAAACAAGAGGCTGAAAAAAGTACGCTTATCATAATCATCATCGGCATTGATGCCTGTCATTTTCTCTCTTGCATAGCAAGTCTAATTTACATGTAACCTGGGGATAAAATTATCCGGGATAGTCTATCATGAGACTTATTCAAAAATATCTTCCTAACCCGCGGCACACAGAGGTGTACCGGATTTTTGTTCAATCAGATCCTGAAACTGCGTGGAATGCTGTAAGGCACCTTGATATGGGGAAGGTTCCATTAGTACGACTATTGTTTGATATCCGCACCTTACCCGACAGATTAAAGGGGCAATTAAAAGAAGAAGACAGAAGAATTGGGGTCGATCAGATCACAGATAAAGGAAAGGGGTTTTTTATTGCAGAAGAAATTCCTGGTAAAGAAGTGGTGGTTGCATCTGCCGGAAAGTTCTGGCAGATGAATATCCCTTTTGCTGATGTCAGTTCTACACAATTTAAGAATTTCAATGCTCCCGATCATGGAAAACTGGCATGGAGCATCTCAGTGGAACCATATCGTGAGGGCAGCACTATTGCAATTGAATTAAGAACTACTGCAACAGATGAAAAAAGTTGGAAGAAACTGAGTCAGTATTATAGTATTATTGGTATAGGCTCACGACTGATCAGGAATTCTGTAATGCATCATTTGGAAGCATTGTTGGGAAAATTCAAGCGACCAGATGATGATGAACGTATTCTTCCTGGTGATGAACGATTATTACATTGCAAATATCAACTTACTCATGCAACAGATATC
>DASUTO010000334.1:0-4534 GCA_036374555.1 Chitinophagaceae bacterium | reverse complement strand
GTCGTAAAAGTAAAACCTTCATTTTTTGTCACAGTATTAACCTGCTCCGGTTTTACGGGATTAGTCGCTGGCCTATTAAATCCAAGGCCCTGTTTATTGAATTTGATAGATTCCAAAAACTCAGAAATATTTTTTTCATACACATCCGTATTGGTAAGTATAACAATGTTCATCATTTTTTCAAAGCCACTTGATGTTACTAATGCAACAATACCTTTATTACCGTCATTTTCAAAAGTTGCATACCCGCTTTGTACTTCCCATCCATCTTCTGTAGCTGGCGGTTGCATTTCGGGAGGCGCAGAAACAGTTACCGTTTCTTTTACTAATGATGCCCAAGCGATATCAAAGTTCTCTTTTGAATTGGCTGTTCCCTGAACTGCTTTAAAAACGGTGATCATGCAATATGTTCCTTTTGCCGCATTTTCTATTGAGTATTGAATAGCACTCTCTGCAGGTTGCTTTTTCCATGCCCTGGGTGGGGTGTAGCTAATAAGATCAAATGTTTCCTTTTGGGCGAATAAAATGGTCGCAGATAAACCGAAGAAACAAAGTAGAATTATTTTTTTCATACTAATAAACATTATAATTCAAATTTATTTGCATTCATCTTTTGATACTATCCTATAAAACAGGGATATTTATCCTACTACGCACTCCTGGAAGTACCAGATATCAATCCTTTGTGATTTTAATATTGCTGATATAGTATTTATCGTTCTCCCCTGAATTGAAACTCGTAAATGACATTGCATTGAATAAGTGAGCTGCTGGTATTGCTTTTTCATATTCAGCTATTTTGATTTTATCAACAAATACCTGCAGCATTTCATCTTTCTTCTTAATTGTTACTTTAATGTGGTTATTTTTTTTGTTGTTGGAAAAACCTGGTGCAGCAAACCATTTAGTTCCATTTAAATAACCCGTTGGGTAAGGAAATTTTGTTTCCAGGGTCGCCTCCCCGTCTCTGCCATCAAATCCAGGGCGGAGTCTAACTAGAAGGTACGATTCGGCATTGCCCGGTGAAACTTCTTTTGACAATTGGAAGGTCAGTCCCGTCGCTCCCCAGGTAAAATTTTGGGCAGCTACAATTTCATAGCTCAACGTAAAGTTTTGAGGTAAGGGTTTTTTAAGTTGCGTAGGTGTTATTACATAGTTAGACATTGTGGTCCAATTGCCCTCTAATCCATCGAGCTTTGCAATAACAGTCGTAGCTCCCTGTGCTAATGTACTGTTCCACCCAATTGGTTTTTTTCCAACAGTCGACGTAGAAAAGTCTTCGAAAAAATGAACGTTCTTATCTGTTGCATTTTTTTTAGCTGTTTCCGATTCCTCGTTGACCAGTACAGGTTCTTTATAATCTGGTGAGCGAATGGGTTTATAGGGTTTACCTTTTACTTCTCCAGGATTAAAAAAATAATCATACACATATCTAAAATTGAAATTGTTCATTACTGATTCATGCAGGTGTAAATTATACGCCTGGTTGGGCATTCCCATGGTCCACCGGATAACGAGCCACTGCGGCTGGTCAGTTTTACAAAGGGCTAAAGTTGATTTTTTAACTTTTAAAATCGGAAAAGTGGCATGACTTCCTTCCGTAAACATGTCATCACGACCTTCTTTTGCATTTACAAAATTATAAATGCCGATATCGGTACCAGAAAGTTGCAACTTAGCCACATCATTCCATTTGCTTTTATACTTTTCTTTTAACCTTGCAAGATTCTTTTGTGCAAGAGCAAAATTTTCTTGTGACGTGGGGTCTGTTATTTGCCACAACGGAAGTTGCTTTTCAGCTTGTGTAAAAAATTCTCCGATAGTTACTTTCTCAAATGGGAGTTCCTTGTTGTCTTTGGTCATGATGACAACGTAGTGGGGATAGTCGTCAATCGTTTTTGGGGGAATATAGAAATGTTTATATTCTTCAATGTTTTTATGGTTTGCAAAACCGAGTAAATTGCTTGCCGCTTTATTATTGGCATCATACCCTTTTGAATTGCTGGTAAAATCCGGAAGTACAAAATAGTACTCTTCTGCACTTGAGATGAACCATACCGGGTTACTAATGTATTGTAACTGGTTGGCCTCTATTCGCCAATACTCCGCAAAGTTGTTTTGCGGAACAAACTTTCCCGCACCATCTTTCTTTAAGAACATATACATTTTTGTAAAAGCACCATACAAATGAGGAAGAGCAGCCAGGTGCTGATTTATCGCGTTGCCCAGACGACTATTAGTACCACTGAACTTTGGTATGGCATTTTGATAATATCCGGCATCACCCAAGCAACCTTTGGGCAAGTATGATTGTTGCATCCACTCTACAAACTGCTGGCTATATCCTATTTGCTTATCGGAATACACCCTATCGCCAAGAGTTTTTCCTTTTGCTGGCACAGGATACTTATAAATTTTCATCCAGCCGATGTCTATATCGGCTATGCTTTCCAGCTTAAACCCAATTCTGTCAACATATTCTTGTGCTTTCGAATTGATAGAAACTGCTATAAATGCAATTAGAATTATTTTCTTCATTCTATACCAATTAAATAATTAGAATTTATTTGCCCAGTATATTTTTCAATCATGAGCTTGCTATTAATTAAACAATCCTTTTACAGGAGCAAATGTTCCAGGTGCCTGTAAACCGCTACTGAGACTTGGACTCAACCCTTTTTCTCTAAGGTCATCGATATTATCTCCAGCTTCCATCATACCTTTTTCAAAGAGTTCTTTCTGAATTTCTTTAGCAGTTTTTAGATTCCTGCAATCGGCGCTCATCATCTTTTTTAATAGTTCATGTGCCAATTTATTTTTTTGAAGTATTTTATTCTTTACTTCCATTGCTTTTTCAATATCACTCTTATAGTCTGCTGTTTTAGAATAAGCAATTTTACTTTTAATGTACTCCCTGAAAGCCTCTACTCCTTTTACTTCTTCGGCTTTAGCGCGTTCTATTTTACTTTTCAAATAGTCTTTCATCCGTTGCTCTGCAGCTTTGTCTTTTGCTTCCTGTGCCCTTGCTTCTTCTAACACTCTTCGCATATCGTCCGCAAAATACTCCGCCGTTTTTTCCGGGGAGATGCCCAATTTGAAATCAAGGATCCTTCTTTCTTTGTACTTTTTTGCAATTTCCGCCAGCTTACCAGCGGGGGATAGTTCAGGATCGACAATGCCTGGCGTCATGCTCCCCATGGCAGATTTTATAAAAGGATCTGGACCGGGTTCCGCTATCGAAGTATGATCCACACCATAAGCAATAGTTTGACTAGGTACCGGGGTTTCATGTGATTTTTCAATAGCATGCTTATTGTTATTGAAATTATTACCGGCATTTCCCAACTCCTTCCAATCTGAGCCCATTGGCATCCTCACCAATGTCGGACAGCTAAAATTGGGGATTTCAGGAAGAGCGACCTGTCTAATCCCATCATCATTTTGTTTTACACAGGACCTGGCGATGGCTTTCTGGTCTTCGATAGCGGCTTTGTAAAAGTCCGTTATGGCAGCCGTCCATGTAATGCATTGCATCATTACAGTATTCTTGGGATTGCCAGTAAGATACCAAACCCATGTGCAGAATGTATTTAACCATGCCCTAAACTCTTCGACTTTCCTTGAGTGAAATTCCCTGATGATTGGATTTGCGTATTGCAGAAATTGATTATTCTTATTATCAAAATCGGCACATTTATCATTGCTGCCAAATTTTGTCATCTCCACTTTTTTCGCGTCAATAAGCTTTCGCAATTCGATGTTTTCATTTGTATACTTCATCATCCAGTCTGCTATATAATTTTGTAAAACGATCTGGATCACTACTGCAGGCTTGCTCATTGCATTTATTCCCTTCATCGATTCTTTCATCATTGCATTCGCGAAGTTTGTTCCGTCGTCGCTTTCATCGGCAAGGGTATTTATCTCGGCTTCGCTTGCTTCTTTCATCACCTCTATTTTCGATTTCAGCTCGTCAAACATTTTTGAATACCCATTTTGTATAGCCATGTCAGCCTCATAACCTGCAACATTATCTGATAGTGCGGGAATTTTTATCCAATCTTTTCGGAAGTATTCATAGATGGTGATACTGCTTTTTAATTTTTCATAATCGAGGCTTGAGTTAGAATGGCCTTTATTGTTTTTTATCAGTTGTTCAGTAAATGGGTTTATCGCATTTTCCATTGATTCCTGGTAATTTTCTGCAGCTTTTACAGGATTCCCGGTTATTTCCTCAATCACGCCCTCCGTTTGTTTAGCCTCGGGGTGGTAGGGATTAAGACCGCCTGCTTTTTTGATGATTGACCTGGCGCTATCAATTTCGCCCAGGCCAAGCCAGGCGTGGGCCAGGTTATTAACTACCGTACTGTTTTCGGGGAAATTGCTTCGTAATTTTTTTAGGACCGGGACAGCTTGCTCGGGATAACCATACTGTGTGAGAAGTGAAGCCATGTTGTTTTGGTAATTAGGATTGGCAGGATCTGCGAGAACGGCTTTCATGCTTAGAGCCATCGCCGCCTGGGGATGCCCTTGC
>DASUTO010000333.1:0-5211 GCA_036374555.1 Chitinophagaceae bacterium | reverse complement strand
TGCATATGTAGGCAAGTTTGAAATTATAACCCATTAACGCTTCGCATAAGACAGCTTCATCAATCCATATACTGAAACAATTGTCCAGATGGCTTCCAGTACAACGAATGGCATAAAATTGATCAGTACAGCTGCATAACAACTCAATGCGCCGCCAATAACGTTTAATATAAAAAAGAATTTTCCATTTTCAGGGATCCATTTCACAGTATTTAGAAAATAGGCGAGCAATATGAGTCCAACACCGATTGTGCCGATCCAATCATTATAGCTCATACAATAAATATTAAGTGAAGAAATCTATTTTTTTAAAGCGTCGGTTACTTCTTTGCCAGTGGGAGAAATAGAAGGATCAAAATAATTGACCAGCACCCCTTCTTCATTTACCAAATACTTTGAAAAATTCCAGCTTGGCTTTTTGCTTGTCCATCCATTTTTATTTTTATCTGTCAGCCATTGAAAAATCGGATTCTGTTCAGGTCCGGGAATAACAGAACTTTTCTTTGCCAAAGGAAATGTGACACCATAGTTCAACCTGCAAAACTTTTCTATATCCTCATCACTTCCTTTTTCCTGTTCTTTAAAATCATTGGCGGGGAAACCTATGATCACCAGCCTCTCTTTATTTTCTTCATACAACTTTTGCAGATCATCATATTGATCAGTATATCCGCAATCCGAAGCGGTATTTACCAGTAATAATTTCTTTCCCTTATAGCTTGACAATGGAATTGAATCGCCATTATTCAAAGCAATTGATAGATTATATAAAGATTGGGGTGGTTGTAATGGTAATTCATTAGAAAATACTTTATTTCTTCTGCCGGTTATTCTTCCTAACCAGGTAAATGCGGGATAAACCGCTTTTAATACTCTTTGTCTTATCGTCATATCTTTTACATTTCGGGTGTCGATCGCCACATAACTGCTGAATGCGATCAGGAACAATAGCAAAGCTATGAACAGCTTTTTAAGAAACCTTAGTATTTTATTGTTCGTCTTCATTGCTAAATAGAATTCCAGGAAGTACCATCGACAAATTCGGAGTATTGCAAGTTATAATCATTTATGCAGAATAGAATTCATGAAGCACAAGAGTGCGACACATTCGTCGCTTCGCTCCTCAGTGCAGGCTCCACATAAGCTTAATAGAAGCACAATTGCCTGGAACCAAAAAACATAAACTATAAACTATCTAATCACCCATTTAAACAATCTCAATTTCCCTTTGAATGGCGGATACCTGATCGAAGGATCAAACCATGTTGGTGTTTTCATCACTGCCTTTTTGTGGCTGAACGTGTCGAAGGAATATTTGCCATGATAATTTCCGGTGCCGCTGAAACCGCGGCCACCAAATGGCAAATGATGATTGGTGAGATGCCAGCTTGCATTGTTCACGCAGCCGCCGCCGAATGCCACGCTATTGAGCCATTCCTCTTCTTTTGCATTGCTTGATGTAAAAACATAAAACGCCAAAGGATTTGGATGTTGCTCTATTATTTTTCGAGCCTCTTCTTTTGTTTTAAATGAGATAAGTGGAAGAACGGGACCAAATATTTCATCTTTCATCACAGCATCATTGATGCTTACATCATCAAGCAAGGTTGGTTCAATGAATAATTGCTGCTTATCTATCCGACCTCCAAAAATAATCTTAGCGTTGGATAAATAACTTGCTATGCGATCAAACTGTTTCTGATTAATGATCTTTCCGTAATTGTAACTCTGTTCCGGTTTGTCGGTAAAAAAATCTTTTACTACATCCGTTATTGCTGCAACAAATTTTTCTTTTATCGATTCATGCACTATTACATAATCAGGAGCCACACACATTTGTCCTGCATTTGAAAACTTTGCAATAGCAATGCGACGAGCAGCCACCTTAATATTCGCGTCACTTTCTACGATGCAGGGACTTTTACCTCCCAACTCCAGGGTTACCGGAACCAGTTTCTCAGCAGCCATCTTATAAATTAGTTTACCCACGATAGTACTGCCGGTGTAAAACACATGGTCAAAAGCAAAATTGTTCATCATTTCAGGAACTACCGTGGCGCCATCACCTTGTACATATAAAATATATTCGGGAGGAAACACATCTTCAATAATTTTTTTCATCACTGCGCCTGTAGCTGATGCAAATTCACTTGGTTTTAGGACTACACAATTACCCGCTGCAATGGCACCTATCAATGGGTTTATCAAAAGCTGAAACGGATAATTCCATGGACCAATAATTAATACAACACCAAGAGGCTCTTTTAAAATTTTGCTGCTTGAGGGAAGATTCAATAAATTGGTTTCAACATTTTCCGGTTGCATCCAGAGCTGAAGGTTCTTTATAGCTGCATTCAATTCGCTTATCACAAAACCTGTTTCGGTTACCCAGGTTTCTTCGGGACTTTTTTTCAGATCGGTGTACAAAGCATCATAAAGATCTTGCTCATGCTTTAATATGGATGCCTTGAGCTTTCTTAATTGTTCTTTTCTGAAACTATAGTTCATTGTAATCCCAGAAGTAAAATGACTTTTAAGACGCTGCAAAGAAGTTAAGAGCATATAAATAGTTATAAGCTGTAATTTACAATCATTCCTTAATTTACTACCATGAATGGATCCAAAATACGATGGGGTATTCTCGGTTGCGGACGTATTGCACGAAAGTTTGCAGCAGATCTTCGTTTGGTGGCGGATGCAGAATTAACAGCTATTGCAAGCCGTAATAAAGAAACGCTGGGACTATTTGCGAAAGATTTTCCCTGCAAGCATCTTCATAACAGTTATGGATCCCTTGCAGCCAATAATGAAGTAGATGTGATCTATGTTGCTACACCGCATTCTCATCATTATGAGCATACAATACTTTGCTTAAATCACGATAAAGCGGTTTTATGTGAAAAAGCATTTGCCATAAACAGCCGGCAGGCGAAAGAGATGATCAGAATAGCCAACGAGCGAAAGATTTTTTTAATGGAAGCTCTCTGGACAAAATTTTTGCCGCATTATAAAAAATTACAGGAACTGCTTGAACAAAAAACACTTGGCGATATAAAAAGTGTGCTTGTAAATTTTGGTTTCAAAACGACAGATCAATCACCGAAGCGATTGTTTGATCCTTTACTTGGAGGAGGAACATTACTTGATATTGGCATCTACAATGTTTTTATGGCAATGGCTGTTTTAGGTAAGCCGGATGCTATCGAAGCAACGATGACGCCGTCGCCAACAGGTGTTGATGAACAGATCGCTGTTTTATTTAAATATAACAACGGGGCAATGGCACAATTGTTTTCTTCATTTGTTACCAATCTGCCAATACAGGCAGAGATAAATGGCACTGAAGGAAACGTTACACTTACCACAAGATTTTATGAGCCATCCGCAACAATTCAATTATACAGACAACTGCCGGGAGAGAAAGAAATTATTGCTGTGCAAAGAGAGGCTGGCTTTGGTTATCAATACGAGGCAAGACATGTAAATGAATGTTTGAAGAACGGGCTAACAGAAAGTCCCGTGATGACACATGCAGATACATTATTACTACAGGAAATGCTGGACAGGATAAGAAATAAAGCAAGAATCGAGTACCCAGCCGATCGATAATAGTCTAAATTGCTAACCGTGTTTTATTTAAATTTATTATGGTTATCTAAGATAATATGACTGATGAGTATTATATGACCCAGGCATTAAAGGAAGCCAAGAAAGCTTTTGATGAAGATGAAGTTCCGATTGGCGCTGTGGTGGTATTGAATGGAAAAATTATTGCCCGTGGTAGTAACATGACTGAAAAATTAAATGATCCCACCGCTCATGCAGAAATGATCGCCCTGACATCTGCGTTTAATTTATTGGGGAGTAAATATCTGCCCCAGGCAATTCTTTATGTGACTGTAGAACCCTGCCTGATGTGTGCAGGAGCGATGTACTGGAGTAAGATCGGCAAAATAGTATGGGGTGCAGATGATGAAAAAAATGGGCATAAAAGGATAACGGGGACCAATTGGCCCTTTCATCAAAAATCAGAAATTATTTATGGAGTGCTGAAAGAAGAATGCGGCCAATTAATGAAAGATTTCTTTAAAAAGAAACGATAATGGCAAAAGCAACTTCAAAAAAAACAGTGATCACCCATCCGAAATCACGAAGAGAAACGAAGATCGATTCTTCGATCTATGAACCTATTAAAGCAGCTATTTTGCAAACTTTAAAGGGAAGCAAAGGAAAAATTTTTAGTGAGTTGACCGATGATGTTGTAAAAAACATCAAAAAGAGATTTCCTTCCTTCAAAGGTTCGATTCCCTGGTATACCATTTCCATTCTCCGTGATCTTGAAACAAGAGGTGTGGTAGAAAATTTTGTCGAAAAAGGGAAGAAATTTAACCGCCTTAAAAAATGATCAGAGGACTTTTAATTTTATATTCTTGAAAGCGATTCCACCACCGTGATCCTGCAACGCAATATGCCCTGACTTTGACATACCATAGGTTTTTACATCTTTCCATTTACTGTTTGCCTTGGTTTGTTCCCATTCAGGGGTCCATAGTTGATAATCGACAACCTTCGCTCCATTGAGCCAATGTTCAACATGCCCTTTGTTTACGACGATCTTAGTGTGATTGTATTCTCCTGCAGGTTTGCTCACTTTAGCAGTAGGAGCATTCATATCATAATTGGAGCCACTTAGTTGCTTGTCTGATAACTTGCCTGGATACCCGATATCATCGATCAATTGATATTCAGGTCCCGATTCATAGCTGGCCCCGTCGTTCTCTTCAGTTACCATGTAAATGATTCCGCTATTCTTTTTTGGAGAAATTTTCCAGTCGATTTGCAATTCATAGTTTTCATACTTATTATTTGTGATAAGGTCTGCTCTTTTTGTTACACCTTCTTCTTTGCAATAGAGTTCTCCGTTCTTTACATCCCATCCTTCTGACTCCTTGTTTTTATAGGTGCGCCAGCCATTCGTACTGGTACCATCAAAGAGCAAAACCCATCCTTCTTTTTTTTCTTTTGCAGAAAGCGTATTGTCTTTTTGTTTATTGTTTGTCATAAATGACATTGTTACAATTACAGTCGAAATAAATAATAATGTTTTTTTCATTGTATATTTTTTAAGCAAGCAATTTCAAATTTACAGGATCCCATTTGATAGCTTTTCCCTGGAAATAACTGTCATTGCATAATAATGCCGGCGCAGCA
>DASUTO010000332.1:0-2811 GCA_036374555.1 Chitinophagaceae bacterium | reverse complement strand
CCATTCATTTGCTTTTGTAGCTGTAGCTGGTTCGCTACGTTTTTCATTAAGCGAAGCCAGGATTGTAGTAGTAGATTGATTGATGGTAGAGTTGGTATTGGTTAAACTACTATCAACTATTTTGAAGGCATTCAGAATTTCAGCTGACACATTCAATGCTAACAAGGCTGTTAACACCAAATACATCAGATTGATCATCTTCTGCCGGGGCTCTTTAGGTAATGACATAATCTATTGCCGTTTTTTCGATTTTGGATTTTCGGTTTAGGTCTTTCTTACAACGTCAAATACGTTCAAACATTGTTTAATAATTTACTTTTATCTGCCTTGCATGGCGCTCAGCATATTTCCGTAAACATTATTTAATCTACCAAGGTTGTTTGCTAAAGAACCAATTTCTGTTTGAACTTTTTTAGCATCTTCTGCACTGTTATTCATTATAGCCGATGTTTCAGCCAACTTACCGTAGAATTGATTAAGAGCTTTCAAATGATTATTGCTTTCCTGAAGTTCCAGTTCATATATGGTATTCAAGGAAGACAAATTCTTTGTCAATACCTGGATTTGATCATGGAAAATTCTAGCACCGTCGGAAGCTGCATTAAAAGCACCAACGGAATTTGCTGCACCAACATATGCGTCTTTTACCTGGGCTAAAGCCTGAGTAACTTCTTTAGTTCTTGCCGTATAATCACCGGTAGCGGCCACTACATCTGTAATGTCATTCATATTGGTGATTGTAGTATTCAACTTTTTAAAGCCTTCTCCTAACCTATTTAAATTAGCAGGAGTTATATCAGCATCCATTAATGCCTTGTCCATTGAACCTAAAACATGAGGAGTAGCTACAGCAGGAGCATGTGATTCTGCCACCGCCGGATATCGTAAATACATGATACCGTATACAAGGAATACTAAAGCTTCTGTTGTTAATCCTATTTTTAACCACATGTCTGCATCGGGAGCATGAAGAATTTTACGTAATGCACCCCAGATTACTACTGCGGCTGCAATTGATACAAACACGTCTACAATTTTACCTACTTTGGGTGGAATAGCTACTGACATAAAACTTGGATTTAAAATAAATAGTTGAGGTTAATAAATTTGAGAAAAGAGAGGAGCAACTTATTAAGCTGCCCCTATTAAAAATTATGATTTATAAAGTTGAATTTATTTTTTTGCTTGAGCTGGTAAATCAATCACTGTGCGGAAACCAATATAAGACTTGGTAGAATCCTGGTACTCATATGTACGGGCACCGGTTTGAAGATAGTAACCAACATCTTTCCAGCTTCCACCACGTAGAACTTTACGTTTCATTTTAGGAGGATCAGAATCTTTTGCATTCCAACGAACATCAGGATTCATATCGTGCTGGAAAGTATAAGATCCTTCGTAGTAAATAGATGATGTCCATTCCGCAACATTACCTGCCATGCAATACAAACCGAAATCATTTGGCCAATAGGCATCAGCACGTACGGTATAGAAACCACCATCTTCCGGATAATTACCACGGCCAGGTTTGAAGTTGGCTAACAAACAACCTTTTTTATTTCTCAGGTAATAGTTACCCCAGGGGAACATAGATTGAGAACGACCACCGCGGGCTGCATATTCCCATTGTGCTTCTGTTGGCAAACGGAAATCCGACTCTTGTACTCTCTTTTTAGAGTCAAGCCATGAATTCAGATAATGCGTTCTCCATTCGCAAAAAGCACTTGCCTGTTTCCAGTTTACACCAACCACAGGATAGTTGCCAAATGCAGGGTGAGAGAAATATCTTTTGGTCATCGGCTCATTATAGGAATAAGAGAAGTCACGAATCCATGCTAAGGTATCAGGATAAATTTTTACGTCTGATTTTACAATAAAGGTAGAACGTGGTTTGCCTGCATTTTCTCTTCTTGCAGCTTCTTTCAAATCAAAGGTTTCAGAATGATATTCCAGTTTGGAAGCATCAATTTCTTTTTTCCCCATGATGCGATCTTCAGGAGATAGAATTAAGTCAGTTGAGCTCAATTGCTCTATGACTTTTGGATCGTCCCATTTCAGGGTTTGCATTTTCTTCCAATCTACATACTCGTTACCGTCGGCACCACTTTTAACATAGCCTAGTTTTTTTGCAGTGATAGAATCTCTCACCCATTGCGTAAACTGGCGGTATTCATTGTTGGTGATTTCTGTAGCATCCATCCAGAAACCGCTGATAGAAACTGCACGGTTACGGGCACTAAATGCGTAAGCAGGATCTTCATCACTTGGACCCATGTGGAAAGTTCCCTGCGGAATATACACCATTCCCGGAGGCTTAGGTAATACATACCGGCTTCCTGGTGCTACACCGTGCAACTGCCCATCATTGGGTAAACTACTGCCTTTGTCTTTTTTACCGAGGATTCCACAACTTGCAAGAGTAAGTGAAGCAAGTGCGATAATTGTTACGTAATGGTTTTTCATTTTCATATACGGGGGTATTGGGCAAATATAAGATTTTGACAATACAAGGTTAATATTAATTTTTATCATTTCCAATAGCCAAAATTTTTGGCGTATAACTCAAACGGTACCACTATTTAAATATTGTATTTTCTACTAAAAAATTAGAAGAAAGGAGGTTTTCAAATTCTTCGATCGAAACCACCGGTTTTTGACAGGCATAATTTTGACACAAATAAATGAGTGTCTGCATGTTATCAGCCTTTCCTTTTAACAATGGAAAATCATTCTCGTTTTGTGCTGCCATTAAAATTGAATGAGGCAGATAGAGGCTAAGCAGGCTTTTTAAAATTGTTTGATATTCGGGCC
>DASUTO010000331.1:0-3506 GCA_036374555.1 Chitinophagaceae bacterium | reverse complement strand
TGAAACCGATCGAAACTACTAATCTCCTTCGTGATCTGAATGCAAAAACAGATGTGATCAGGACGAAGGTGGCAAAAGAAACCATTACAGTTTTAAAACAAGGAACAGGTAATGCTTCATTGCCATTAAAAAAGAATTATAAGGTTGCTTATATCGCAATTGGCGATCCTGATGTCAATAGTTTTGGGAAAGAGCTGGCAGCAAATTATAAAACAGATTCTTATCTTTTATCATGGAAAGATGGTGATGATAAAGCAGATGAAATTTTTGAAAAAGTTATTGATAAATATGATGCAGTTGTAATGGGCATTCATAATTTCAGTAACCGGCCTGCAAATAATTATGGTATTACTAATTCGTCTCTTTCATTATGGCGCAGGCTTAATAAAGCAAACAGCATCACGTTGGTTTTTGGAAATGTATTAGCTGCTGCTAACTATTGTGCTGCCAATGCGCTGATTGCTTGTCACCAGGATGACAATATAACAAGGCAAGCTGCTGCTGATCTATTAAAAGGAAAAAACAGTGCATCGGGTAAGTTACCCGTAAGAGTTTGCAATTTTACTGCGGGCTTTGGAATTAATATAGCGGCTGTTGAGAAGACGAACCCGGCTATGAGAAAAATATGGATGTCACAGACTATTGATTCGATCGTGACAGACGCCATTTCTCAAAAAGCATTTCCTGGTTGCGTAGTTTTAGCTGTAAAAAATGGAGAAATTATTTATGATAAAGCTTTTGGTACTTACGCAATCGACAAAACTCAACCCGTAACACTTGAAAGTATTTTTGATCTTGCCTCTCTTACAAAGATCTCCGCTACTACGCTTTCTATCATGAAACTGTATGAAGAAGGAAAAGTCAAATTAAATAAAACATTAGGTGATTATTTGCCATGGACACAAAATTCGGATAAGGCGAACCTGCGAATTGATGACATCTTATTGCACGAAGTTGGATTAACCCCAACAATTTTTTTTTACCGGGAAACAGTTGATTCAGCAACGGGTCTTCCTAACCCATCTCTTTATTCCGATAAACCAAAGCCGGGTTATACGATACGAGTTGCAGAGAATTTATATTTAAAAAATGAATGGCAGGATACAATGCTCAGCAGGATCATCAAAAGTGCGCCGCCAAGATTGGGCAGATATTCATATAGCGATAATGATTTTATTTTTCTTGGAAAGATCGTGGAGCAGCTTTCAGGTATGACGCTTGATCAATATGTAAGAAAAACTTTTTATTCAAAACTGGGATTAGAAACTACCGGGTTTAAACCAAGAGAACGGTTTGCGGTTAACAGGATCATTCCCACAGAAGAAGAAAGATATTTTCGCAAGCAATTACTTTGGGGCGATGTACATGATGAAGGCGCCAGCATGTTTGGTGGCGTGGCAGGACATGCAGGATTATTTTCTAATGCATATGACCTGGCAATGCTTTATCAAATGTTGTTGAATGGGGGAGAATTGAACGGCGAAAGGATTTTTAAGGAAGAAACAATAAAATTGTTCACAGCCTATCATAGTAAAGACAGCCGCCGGGCTTATGGTTTTGATAAACCGGAAAAAGATAATGTAACAAGAAGAGAACCTTATCCCTCCTTGCTGGCTTCTCCGCAAACATTCGGGCACACAGGATTTACCGGCACCTGTGTCTGGGTTGATCCAAAATATGATCTTGTTTATATTTTTCTCTCCAACCGGGTGAATCCTTCAAGAAATAATCCTGCATTTGCACAATTAAGCGTAAGAGGAAAGATCCAGGATACGATCATTGAAGCAATCAAAAACTAAGATGAAGCAAGAAATCCTTGTGGCCATTGCTTTATTCATTTCTTTAATTAGCTTTTCGCAATTTGAAAGATCAGATATTATCAAAAAAAAGATCAGCTCCGTAACAAAGACCCGGTATTTGATGACCGATACGGCTAATAAGGAAGTTATTCAAACTTTTTTTAGCAGGGCGGGGGATGATTCAGTTACGTATTACAATGGAGTGTTAACATTCAGGTTTGCTGCTACAATGGATAAAGATGGAAAAGTGAGCAAACTCGTTCGATATGATTCACAAAACCGGGAGGACGAATGGCATACTTATAAATACAATAAGAACGGATCATATTCCATCGAAATAATAGCTCATGGAGCAGGTACCATTTCATTAGCAAAATATGATAAAAAGAATCTTTGCATGGAAGAAGAAGTAGAAAGCTCTTATACATTGGTTTATGTGAGAAACGCTAATGGTAAAACCGAAAAAATTCTTTCTAAAAAGAAAGACAATAAAACAGAAACGATAGCAGTGTTTTATTTTGATAAGAGCGGTCTTGCAATAAAAGGAGAAAGCACGACAGAGGGCGGGAAAACAGTTTATTTCAAATACAACGATAAGAGCTTGGTCTCCGAGGTAAGAACGGTTGAAAAAAATGAGAATGATAATGAAGTGACAGAAATAGTACTATTGAATTATGAATTTTATGAAAGCCAGGATTGACCTTATTTTATATTTCATTTTATTGATCCCGTTTTCAATTGGTGCGCAACAAACAAAAGAGGAAATTGTTTCAACTAAAACAGGGGATACTTACGAGATCATCATCCGTAAGCCAAAAAGTTTTGATTCTACCAAATCTTACCACCTTGTTTATTTTACCGATGCTGGTATTAATTCAGGCAAAGTCATTTTATCACAACCGGAAGAGAATATAAAGAACTGCATTCTGATAGGCATTGCCCATAAAGGTGATTGGGATACTAAGCGGCAACGTGACTTCATTCCTTCTGATGAAGGTGGGTATAGCGATAAGAATTTTGGACAAGCTTCCCAATTCTTTATTTCTATGAAAGATGAAATGATACCCTATATAAATAAAAAATTTGCTAAGCAAAAAAGTAAAGTATTTATCGGCCATTCTTTTGGCGGGTTACTGGCTTTATATATGTCAATGAGGGAAAATAAACTTTTTGATCATTACTATGCCATCAGCCCATCAGTTTGGGCTAATTATAAAGAATTAATGAAAATTGAGAAGCGATATGCTGCGGCAAATAAGAAATATAATTCCAATATTTCCATTTATGCGGGTTCGCTTGAATTTTTAAACAAAGTATTAAGCTCTTCGCAGGAATTTTATAATACAGTAAAAGGAAGGAATTATAACGGGCTTTCTATCGATTACTCAACTATAGGCGGAGTAAATCATTATGGTATTGTACCTAAAATAGTTCCAGGAATATTAAAAGGGCTTCAATGAAATTTATTGAATCTTAGAGTGACAGCCTCATCAACAGTTCTTTTATCTCTTCATATCGGTCCTTCGGAATAAAATGATTGGCCCCTGGTAAAATTTTCACTTCAACTGATCTCGCTTTCGTCAACTTCTTTTTCGCATAATCCACATTGGCAACAGGAACATAGGTGTCTTTGTCTCCGTGAATGATCCAAACAGGACAAGTGATCTTTTCCCATTCTTTATCTAATTCTTTTAGATCTTCTTTCAG
>DASUTO010000330.1:0-23121 GCA_036374555.1 Chitinophagaceae bacterium | reverse complement strand
ATATTGTCTCCGTCAACTGCAATCGTGGAAGAAAGAATTAAAGCTAACAATCCTGCTATAACAACCGTGACCGTCAATGGTAATATTGCTACTGTTACTTTAAAAAATGGAAAAACTGAAACATATACTCTTTCATTGAAGTCTGGAAAAAAAGCATTTGAAGAAAGATGTGGCATCAAAGAAGTTGCGATTGAGCCCGTTGAAATGGAAGAGGTTAAATTAACTGAAGTAAGAATTGAAACTGCTCAAACACTAACAACACCTATAGAAGAAAGGGTCATAACAACTGTTGCAGAACCGGCACAAATAAATTTGGGAACAATCGCTGAAAATTTCGAAATAAACGACAAAAAAGCTGTCATGCATTTAAACAATGGCAAAACAGAAGAATATAATCTTACCAATACAAAAGAGAGACAAGCATTTGAAAAAAAATATGGCAGAATAATCAGTCCTTCTGTCTCAACCACAACAGGTGTTAATGCCGTTACAGCTATAGAAGAGCCCTCAGAAAATTTAGTTCTGACAGTTACATCAGCAGCCCCGGGAAATCCGGTTACTGTGATTGACACCGATAATGTTATAACAGGTGATGAAGATCTACTTGTAACCATTTCAAAAAATACAAAGCCCGAAGAGCTCGAAGCTCTTGTCAAGAAAATGAAAGAGAAAGGTTATGAATTTAAGATCACAAATAAAAACTATGATGATGGTGTATTAACACAACTAAGCGGAACGGTGAAATATAAAGACAGCGATTCTTCTTTTACAGCAACTGATTTTAACCAGGTGACCATCTCTACATACCGCGATGGAAACAAAGTTCGATTTAAGATATTCATCGGGACAAAAAAAGTAGTGTCTTAAAAAAAGCTGGCTATTTCACATGAAATCATATCCCAAGTCGTAAGCACCGGTACTGTATCGGTGCTTTTATTTTCATGCTATACTATTGTTTTCCCAGGGCATTACACTGGGTTGGAGCAACTGAATTTAAAAATTCAAGGTAAAAGAATGAAAAAGCTTACTCAATTAATAATAACAACGCTGGTGCTAACACTCACCACCCACGGACAGACAGTGCCTCAAATGCGCAAAGAAGATAAGATCAGGATAAAAGCTGCCATGAATATATCGAACCGTTTTGGTGACGCATTATGGCCAGGAATAAATGAGGTTCCATTTGTTGTATTGTTCGTAACAGACAGCATCGAATTCTTGATCAATCATCCCTATCCATCCGCTGATTTTAATGTTTCCGAAGAGGACAGTCTATTGAAAACAAAAATTTACTATCGACCGAGACAGTATTCAAAAACATTTCTTGCTACATTTCCGGCTATAAATGGAGTAAACTGCATTGTTGCCGGCACTCCTGAAAATACAGGTAAGAACTCAACCGACTGGATCATTACATTATTACATGAGCATTTTCATCAATACCAGTATACACAAAAAGACTATTACACAAGCGTTGCAGCTCTTGACCTGGCTGGTGGCGATGAAACAGGAATGTGGCAGTTAAATTATCCATTCCCTTATGATAGTCTACCGGTTATTCATCAGTACACGAAGTATACAAATGCATTATCAAAAGCGGTGTCAGGAATTGACACTAAAAATTTTAAAAAATTATTCAAAGGGTATTTCGTTGAAAGAAAAAAGTTTATGCAATTATTAAGGGTTGCCGATTACAGGTATTTTTCATTTCAATTGTGGCAGGAAGGCATTGCCCGTTATACTGAATACAAATTTCTACAGTTGCTCGATGAGTATACGCCATCTAATGGCATTTCTCTCTTACCAGATTTTATTCCATTCAAAAAGTTTAAAGAACAGTTTCTCCTGTCACATCTTGCATCGGTAATCGGGTTAAAATTGGAAAAAGAGAAAAGGGTGTGTTTTTACGACATTGGTTTTGCTGAAGGAATTTTGCTGGATAAATTAAATCCCAAATGGCGTTCCCAATACTTAAAAAAGAAATTCTTTTTAGAGAATTATGCGCCAGAGTTTCACATTACTTACAAATAATACCAGGGATTCCTTTTCGCTGCCCTGATATATTTCCTCATATTCCGCCAGAAAGCGAGCACGAGGTAAATAATAATTGGTGAACCCAACGTTAGAATTGAAGCGTATATAAAAAACTGGCGGATCTTGCTGGTTGCAATCCCCAGCCTGTCACCTATAGCCGTGCAAACGCCAAAGGCGTTCCATTCGATGTAATTCTTGAAACGGTTCATGATTTACGAAATTAGATTTTTCAAACAAATCGTCCAACACACTATTATCAACATAGTTTTGATTTCCGTAAATTCGCAGCCTCTACAAATGTGCAGATGTGCGAATATGCAGATTGGAAATGAAGAAAGACATTACCTTCATTTCATATGCTCACCTGTTAGCACATTAGCACATTTGCAAATTGTCTAATTAGAAAATCCTTCATCATGGTATTTGACCTCGATCTTATTAAGAAAATCTATTCCGCACTTCCTGCTAAGGTTGCCGCTGCCCGTCAGTTAGTGGGCAAGCCTTTAACGTTGTCAGAGAAAATTTTATATGCGCACTTATCCGGGCATATACCGGCTGCGCCCTACAAAAGAGGTATTGATTATGTAGACTTTGCTCCTGACCGTGTCGCTATGCAGGATGCAACAGCACAAATGGCTTTATTGCAATTCATGACCTGTGGTCGCAGTAAAGTGGCTGTTCCCTCCACTGTACATTGTGATCATTTGATACAGGCAAAAGTTGGCGCTAAAAAAGATCTCCAATTGGCGATTGAAACAAATCGTGAAGTGTATGATTTTCTTGGTTCAATTTCTGACAAATACGGAATTGGTTTCTGGAAAGCCGGAGCAGGGATTATCCACCAGGTAGTATTGGAGAACTATGCATTTCCCGGCGGTATGATGATCGGAACTGATAGTCACACGCCGAATGCAGGAGGACTAGGAATGATAGCAATTGGTGTTGGTGGCGCTGATGCTGTAGATGTAATGGCAGGACTTCCGTGGGAATTGAAAATGCCAAAAGTGATCGGTGTAAAGCTAACCGGAAAAATAAGCGGATGGACAAGTGCAAAAGATGTAATACTCTGGGTAGCTGGCCAATTGACTGTAAAAGGCGGTACCGGTGCCATTATTGAATACTTTGGTGAAGGGGCCGATAGTTTAAGTGCAACTGGTAAGGGAACTATCTGCAATATGGGCGCTGAGATCGGCGCAACATGTTCACTATTTGCTTATGATGAAAAAATGGGTGCTTACCTCAAAGCAACGGGTCGAAAAGAAGTAGCTGATGCGGCTGATTTGGTTCGTGAACATCTTCGTCCCGATGATGATGTATATGCAAATCCAAAAAAATATTACGATCAGTTACTGGAGTTGGATCTTAACACACTTGAACCGTACCTGAACGGTCCATTTACTCCTGATCTTGCCACTCCTATTTCAAAACTGAAAGAAGTGGTTGAAAAAAATGGTTGGCCCGAAAAAATTGAAGTGGCGTTGATAGGCAGTTGCACTAATTCTTCGTATGAAGATATCAGCAGAAGTGCTTCAATAGTTGAGGATGCAAGAAGCAAGGGATTAAAAGTGGTTTCTGAATTTACTATTACACCGGGAAGTGAGCAGGTTCGGTACACCATAGAACGAGATGGCTTCATAAAAGAATTTGAAGATGTAGGTGGAATGGTGCTTGCCAATGCCTGTGGACCTTGCATAGGGCAATGGGCACGGCATATTGATGATCCCAACCGTAAGAATACAATCATCACTTCCTACAATAGAAATTTTGCAAAAAGAAATGACGGCCTCTCCAGCACGCATGCTTTTGTTGGGTCGCCAGAGATAGTCACCGCATTGGCAATGGCAGGAACACTTAACTTCAACCCGCTAAAAGATAAATTAAAAAATGACAAGGGTGAAGATGTGTCGTTGAAGGAGCCAACCGGATTTGAACTTCCTCCAAAAGGTTTCGCTGTTGAAGATGCAGGTTTCCAGGCGCCAGCCGCTGACGGAAGTGCTATTCAGGTAAAAGTAGCCGCCGATTCTAAACGTTTACAATTGCTTGAACCGTTCAAAGCATGGGAAGGAATTGATCTGAAAGGATTAAAACTTTTAATTAAAGCAAAAGGAAAATGTACAACTGATCATATCAGCATGGCAGGACCCTGGTTAAAGTTTCGTGGGCACCTTGATAATATTTCCAACAACATGCTGATCGGCGCTATTAATTTTTATAATGATAAAACCGATTCAGTAAAAAATCAATTGACCGGTGAATATGGACCAGTACCGGCAACCGCAAGAGCATATAAAGCTGTTGGTATCGGTAGTATTGTTGTGGGAGATGAGAATTACGGTGAAGGTTCATCAAGGGAACATGCTGCGATGGAACCACGTCACTTAGGTGTTCGTGCTATTCTTGTAAGAAGCTTTGCTAGGATCCATGAAACCAATTTGAAAAAACAAGGAATGCTTGCACTCACATTTGCCAACAAAGAAGATTATGATAAGGTGCAGGAAGATGATAGCATCGATATAAATGACCTTACCCGGTTTGCCCCTGGTATTCCATTAACAGTCGTATTAAATCATAGTAATGGGAGTGTTGATAAAATTACTGTGAATCATACTTATAATGAGCAACAGATCGAATGGTTCAAAGCCGGTGGTGCATTGAATGTTATAAGATCTCAATTTGCAAGAGTATGATCGATCATCATTAAAAAATAAACCCCGACCTTGACAATAGAAAGTCCTCTGCAAAACAGGGGATTTTTTATTCGCACCCAAAGGATTTCTTTAACTCCTAATTTCAGTACCTTACAGCTATTACTCAATTAAAACATTTCCTTATGGAAGAGAATAAAACCACACAACAACATGGTCCAAAAAAAGAATCAATCCTGGATAAAGCGGAAGAAATGGCGGGAAAAATAAGTGACAAAGCAAGCGACACATGGAATAGATTGGAAACCGAAGCGGAACAGGCATGGACCAAAGCTAAGAACAGCGAATACGCCGATATAGCTAAGAAAAAATTCGAATCCCTGAAAAAAGAAGCCAATGAGCTGATGGAAAAAGCAAAAAGTGGTGAGCTGACTGATAAAGCAAAAGAAAAATTTGAAGGTTTAAAAGCAGAAGCAAAAGTGCTTGTAGAAAAAGCGAACAACGGCCAATTAGCTGACATGGCAAAAGAGAAGTTTGGAATTTTCAAAGAAGAAGCTAAAGAACTCTGGAATAAAGTCGTTCACAAATTTGAAGGAGATGAAAATAAAAAACAACCGCCGCAAGAAGAATCAAAATAAATGAGTCTCTATAAGGACTGTTGCGATTGATAATTCTGATTGGCAGACGTGGACGAAGGAGCCGGATTAATAACAATAAAGTCTGCAGGTGAACCATACTCCATTATCAGGTCCTTATATTTCAACTTTAAATTCCTTTTGAAGGTACCAAGATAACCTGGTTTTGAAATCTTATCAGGATCCAGTTTTACGGATTCAATGTGATCATTTCCTATATACATCATTAGTTGCATGGTGGTGACTTAGTGATACACAAAAAAACTCGATTTACTTTTTTATTGCAATACCAACTAGTACTCAATTTTGAAAAGTAAGTTTACGAATAAAACTGCGGCTTATCGGTTTACACGAAATACTCTGCGTGAGCGAATCTTCGTAATTTGGTAATAATAAATCCCTTAGCCATGCCAGTAAACAGAAGAAGTTTTTTAAAAGCGTCCGGTCTCTCATTACTCCCCGGGGTATTACCTGCCTTGCCTGTATTGGCAAATGAGACAAATAAGAAATCAGCTCCTGCCAGTGAACCAATAGTGAAGCTATTCGGTGACGGAGAATTTTATGATGGCCTGCCTTATTTAGAGCAATTGCAACTGGCAAATAGCAAACAACCTATTAAAGTAGATCGCTATGGTTCAGGTGGCGCCGTGGAAGAGTTGGAAAAAAAATTTGAAGCCATTACAGGTAAAGAAAAAGCGATCTATATGCCGAGCGGCACCATGGCCAATCAATTTGCCATCGCGATGTTAAGTGGCGAGAATACAAAAGTCTTTGTGCAGGACACAAGTCATGTATACCGCGATGAAGCCGATGCAGCACAATCTATTTTTAATAAACGGTTGATGCCGCTTGCAAAAAACCAAACTTTCTTTACCGCAGATGAATTAACGAAGGCAATTGAAAATCTTGACAACGAAGAAGTGTTTAAAAGTGGTCTTGGTTGTGTTTCTATTGAAAACCCGGTTCGTCGTACAGATGGCCGCATGATACCGATAGAAGAAATAAAAAAAATAAGTGAGTATTGCCGTAGTAAGAATATCAAGCTTCATCTTGATGGTGCAAGAATTTATATGGCTTCAGCATGGTCCGGTGTTTCAATAAAAGAATATTCAAAATATTTCGACACAGTTTACATTTCCCTTTATAAATATCTTGGAGCAAGCGCTGGCGCTATGCTTTGCGGAGATAGATCATTGATTGAAAAAATGCCACACATGATCAAAGTACATGGAGGAAATATGTTTGGTAACTGGTTAAATGCAGCAATGGCTTCTTATAAATTAGATGGCATCGAAGAAAGACTAAAGGAAGCTATCAAAAGATCGAAAGAAATTTTCACATCACTTAATCAAATTCCGGGAATAAAGATCTCCCCTTTAGATAACGGTACAAATATTTACAGCATGAAATTCCCTGCAGGAATACGGGGACAAAAATTTGGCGAGAGTCTTAACGGGTATTTAATCCGGATGCCAAGACCTAACGAAAATGGTGAAGCCAAAATTTCGGTCAATGAAACGTTGCTTTACCGGGAACCAAAATATATTATTGATGCTATTAAAGATTCACTTAATAAAGCAAAATAGTTTGATCAAACAATCAAAACATTTGTATGAGAAAAATATTTATTGCAGCAAGCCTTCTTTCGTCAACCATATTATTTGCACAAAAAGATGCTTCGGTTTCTTTTGAAAAATGGATCAGTCTTAAAAGTGTTGGAGGCCCGGTCATTTCACCAGATGGAAAAATAATCGTCTATGGCGTATCAAGCACTGATTGGGCTAACAATTCTTATGACAATGAGCTGTGGATGGTGAAGGACGGCGAAGTTCCTGTACAATTAACAAGAACAAATAAAAACAGTAGTGGCAATGCGGCTTTCACTCCGGATGGTAAATACGTGAGTTTTGTAGCTGACAGGGGAGATAAAAGACAGATCTATATTATTTCTGTGGCTGGTGGTGAAGCCATACAGGTAACAAAAGATGAAGAGGGTATTAATGGTTATGCATGGAATCCTGATGGAACTAAAATTGTTTACAGCAAAACACAACCAGAAAGTAAAAAGGATAAAACAAAGAAAGAAAGATTTGGTGCATTTGGAATTGAAGGCGAAGAATATCAATTGACACATTTATGGATGTTAAATTTCAATTATGATTCTGTTTTTCTTGCTGGGCAGCTCCCCTGCTATACATCAAAGGATTCAAGCAAAGCAAATAAAAGCGCAGATTGTATTTCTTTACCCGTTGCAAAACCATTGACGGAAGGAAATTTTAATGTTGGAGGATTTTCCTGGAGCGCTGATGGCAAACAAATAGCTTTCAATCGTCAATCTGATCCGTTGATCAACTCAGGCATAACTTCTGATATTGTGATGATCGATATAGCTACCAAAAAAATGACAACAGTCATCAGCAATCCCGTTGGTGATTTCTTTAGTGCCTGGAGTCCGGATGGAAAAGCGTTTGTTTATTCCAGCTTAGTAGATGATTCAGTTTCGAACTATTATAAAAACAATAGGCTATTCATTTATGATCTTGAAACAAAAACAAGTTTGGAGATCGCAAAAGATATTGATGAGAATAAATCAGTTTCTGCTTGGAATAAATCAGGCCTCTTTATTGGTGCTTTTGAAAAGACAAAATTTAAATTATATAGTGTTAATACCAAAACCGGAACCGTTGAAAATATCTCAATATCATTAGATCTGCCGGGTGGAATTGCTTTTAGTAAAAATTCAGATGCCATCGCAGTATCCGGAAGAAATTATACTGGCCTTAATGAAATTTATTTATGGCGGTTGAAACAGCCATTAAAACAGATCACTAATAGTTCAGCACAGATCAAAGATTGGAACACACCGGTAAATGAAGTGATACAATGGAAAAGTAAAGATGGAGCTGAGATCGAAGGCATTTTATTGAAACCCAAAAATTATGATGCGAAAAAGAAATATCCTTTGTTAGTGGTTATTCATGGAGGGCCGACAGGCATTGATCTGCCTGAACCTACGCCAACTTATGTTTATCCAATCATGCAATGGGTAGAAAAAGGAGCTCTTGTTTTACGGGTGAACTATCGTGGCAGTGCCGGCTATGGCGCAAACTTCCGTGCATTGAATGTCCGCAATCTCGGTGTTGGCGATATGTGGGATGTTGTAAGTGGCGTTGAATACCTTGCTGGTAAAAACATGATCGATACTTCAAGGATGGGTTGCATGGGCTGGAGCCAGGGTGGATATATTTCTGCATTTCTAACCACCAATACAAATATGTTTAAAGCGATCTCAGTTGGCGCTGGTATTTCTAACTGGGTAACTTATTATGTGAACACAGATATAACACCATTTACCCGTCAGTATTTACAAGCAACTCCCTGGAATGATATGGATATTTATCTAAAGACATCGCCAATGACGAATATTAATAAAGCAAGTACGCCAACCTTAATTCAGCATGGTGAGTTTGATAAAAGGGTCCCTATTCCAAACGCGTATGAACTTTATCGCGGTTTGCAAGACAGGAAGATTCCATCTAAGCTGATCGTGTACAAAGGATTTGGTCATGGCATTAATAAACCAAAAGAAAGATTAGCTGCAATATGGCATAACTGGCAGTGGTTTAATCAATATGTATTTGGAGAAAAGGAAGAAGCGATGGAATTGGATGATAAGTTCTGAGATCATCTGTTCAGGAAATCAGTATATAGTTTTTGCATAAGCGCTTTTGCAATTCTTTCATGCTCTGTATTTGTCTTGCCTTCTTCAAATACAATTCTTTTCCCTGCATTATCAAAAAGTAAACGGCTACTATCAGTTACAAAACCAATTCCATCATTGTATGTAAAAAATGCCCAGTGTTTTGAAGTGGAATCAAAAACATTTTTGCCAAATGGAAAAGGATCTGCTTTGAAATGAAGTTGTTGAGCTAAAGTGCCGGCCATGTCAAGTTGATTCACTGTTTTATCAATAACGACATTTTGTTTTTTCAATGCTCCACCCAACCACAATACCGGGATTCTATAATCGTCAGCTCGTTTTCCCGTTATTGGCAAATAATGACCATGATCAGCCGAAATAATTACAATTGTATTTTGCCACGATGAGATTTTCTTTAACTCATTTATAAAATTGTAAACAACAGAATCAGTGTAATGAAGTGAGTTAAGGAATTTTGTTTCTTTATCATATCCATTAAATACGGTTGGAACCGGCGTTTCAAATGGTTCGTGACTGCTCAACGTGAGCCATGTTGTAAAAAATGGGTGTTTCATTTGTGGAATATCATTCACCAGTTTTTTCATCACCGCATCATCATGAGCTCCCCACTTGGAATTCATATCCGTTCCTTTAAAATCGCTTTTTGTAACTATTTGTTGAAAATTCTGCGCAACCAAATAGCTTTTAATATTCATAAATTCAGGTTCACCACCGTAATAGAAACTAGTATAATATTCATTGCTAAAAAATAACTTTCCCAAACCAGAGAGTTTCCCCGTTTTCTCGGGATAATTCACTATTGAACCTTTGGGTAATGCAGGATAGCTGCTGATAATTGCGCTGATGCCTTTATCTGTTCTGTCCCCTGAAGAATAACAATTGCTGAAATAAATTCCTTCCTTCATTAACTCGGGGAAAAACTTGATCACAGGTTTTCCATCTATTGTTTTGTCCAAAACCTTTTCGGTAAAACTTTCCCATATTATCAGGATAACATTTGTCTTTGTTGAATTGCTATCATTAATTACTTGCTCTGTTTTCCCGTCAGCTTCAAATAGGGGCTTTACAATTGCATCGGCTTCTTCATTCTTCATATACTCATACAAGTTCTTATTTAGCTGGTTCATTTGCATAACCGAGAACATAAAATTCCAGGACGCATTTACGGCAGCATTGTTTGCATATTGACTATTGCAGAAGTAAACACTACTTTGATTCAAGGGTGATAGTTGAAATCCTCCCCGAATGGGAATGATAAGAGCACCTGTAAATAGTACTATAAACAATGCCTGAACTAACCGGTATTTATTATTATGCAAAAGAACAATTGATCCTGAAATCGATTTTCTGAATAGCCAGAATAATAAAATATAGATAAGAATAAGGCCGATAAAGATTAATACCAATGGAAAATGGCTGATAGACGCCCATGCTTCTTTCGGGCTTGATAAAAATTTCAACGGGGTCGAATCGATCCTTGTCCCCCAGGCCTTAAAACTCTCAACGTCAGTAATTGTCAATAGCAACTGTATAAAAAGAATAATGGCCGTATAAATTAAATAGATCCTTTTTTTCCTGAAAAAAGGAATAAATAATGAGGCGATCACAAATACACAGACCAGGATTGTCAGATAGGCCGCCATTGAAAGATCCATCTTTAATCCAAACCATAAACTCTGCAATATAAGTGAAGAAGGGGTCTCTTTTGAGTACGGCATCGTTGACAATAGAAAAAACGCACGGGCAACTTCAAAAAAGATCACCCAGGTAAAAAGATAAACAAACAAAAACAATATCTTTTTCAGCATCACATAAAATTAAAAAAGCATCCAGATAACCGGGATGCTTTTTCTTATTTAAATCATTTGAGAAATATTAACTGATCTTCTCTACCTGCATATAATTCAATTCGACAGGTGTTGAACGACCAAATATCTTTACTGTTACTTTCAATTTTTTCTTTTCATCATTCACTTCTTCTATCACACCATTAAAGTCATTAAATGGCCCTTCAATGATCTTGATAGTTTCTCCAACGATGAATGGCTCACTCATGCTTACACCGCCTGCTTCAGCCATCTCATCCATTTTACCAAGCATCTTGTTCACTTCCGCTTTGCGTAATGCGATCGGATGTTCTTTGCCAAGAAAATGGATCACATTTGAGGTATTCTTTATTGTGTCACGAAGGTCATCAGAAAGTTTGCCATCCTGTATTTCGATCATTACATAACCTGGATAGTAGTTACGTTCACGCATCACCTTTTTACCATTTTGGACTTTATATACTTTTTCTACGGGTAAAAAAACTTGCTTAACGATCTTATCCCAACCGCCACGTGATACTTCCTTATCAAGGTATTCCTTCACCTTTCTCTCTTTACCACTTACTACACGTAGTACATACCACTTTGATTCGGCGGCTTGCGGTGTATCTGTTGTATTTGTTGTTTCCATCTTAGAAAATGTTATAGATGAATTTCAATGTCACGTTTGTTATAAAGTCCATACCTGCAACAAGCGCTGTAATAAGTATGGTTGCTGCAATTACGATCATGGTTGATTGCTGAAGCTGTGTCCAGGTAGGCCAGGTCACTTTTTCCATCAACTCTTTATAACTCTCTCTGAAATACGTTACGATCTTGTTCATAGTCGTTTGATGTTTGATGTTTGAGGTTTGAGGTCATGAGGCTAATAAACTTCGAACCTCAAACCAAAAACCTCAAATTATTTAGCACGGGTACTAGGATTCGAACCCAGACTGAAGGTTTTGGAGACCTCTGTACTACCGTTATACTATACCCGTAGAAAGCTAAAAGCTATTCCGTATTACCGAAACAGCTTTTAGAATCTTATTTTACAAAGATAAAAATCTTTGTATTTCAATCAAAGCTAAAAGCTTATCGCTTGTAGCTTATTTTTTATTTCAAAATTTCAGTCACCTGGCCCGCACCTACAGTACGACCACCTTCACGGATCGCAAACTTCAAACCTTTTTCCATCGCAATTGGCTGGATAAGTTTTACTGTCAGCGACGTATTATCACCAGGCATAACCATCTCAGTACCTGCTGCTAATTCCACTTCTCCGGTTACGTCAGTAGTTCTGAAGTAGAACTGCGGACGGTATTTCTGGAAGAATGGAGTATGACGTCCACCTTCTTCTTTGCTCAGTACATAAACTTCGCATTTGAAATCAGTGTGCGGAGTGATTGAACCTGGTTTGCAGATAACCATTCCACGACGGATTTGGGTCTTTTCAATACCACGAAGCAGCAAACCTGCGTTGTCACCAGCTTCACCTTCATCAAGCAACTTGCGGAACATTTCCACACCGGTAACCGTAGAAGTAAGAGGAGTTGGTATCAATCCCACAATCTCCACACCTTCACCAACTTTAATACGACCTCTTTCGATACGGCCAGTGGCAACTGTACCACGACCAGTGATTGAGAATACGTCTTCAACAGACATCAGGAACGGCTGATCAACCGGGCGAGGAGGCAATGGAATATAGCTATCAACTGCAGCCATCAGCTCATCAATTGCAGCCAACCATTTTTCTTCACCAGCCAATGCGCCAGTTGCAGAACCTTTAATAATAGGCGTATTATCACCATCGAAACCGTAGAAAGTCAACAATTCACGGATCTCCATTTCTACCAGTTCCAAAAGTTCGGGATCATCGACCAGGTCAACCTTATTCATGAATACAACCATACGAGGTACACCTACCTGGCGGGCAAGCAGGATGTGCTCTTTAGTTTGTGGCATTGGACCATCAGTCGCAGCCACCACCAGGATAGCCCCGTCCATCTGGGCAGCACCGGTAATCATGTTTTTAACATAGTCAGCGTGACCAGGACAGTCAACGTGAGCATAGTGACGGTTAGCCGTCTGGTACTCAACGTGAGCCGTATTGATCGTGATACCACGTTCCTTTTCTTCAGGTGCAGCATCAATTTCGTCATATTTTTTTGCCGTTGCCAAACCACTTTTTGCAAGAATGGTTGTAATGGCCGCAGTAAGTGTTGTTTTACCGTGGTCGATATGGCCAATGGTACCAACGTTAACGTGGGGTTTATCCCTCTTAAAGGTCTCTTTTGACATGTTATCGGTTTTTAAAGTTGTTTTTTATAATTATGTGCCCGGCGTCAGTGCTACTATTTAGCTTCCGTTGCGTCGCACTCTTCTACTTTCTGTTCATTGTTCGGCAGCCAGTTTGTTATCCTGTCCCGATATCTATCGGAATTGCCGAAGGATGAGCCGTTAAAGGGAATTGAACCCTTGACCTCTTCCTTACCAAGGAAGTGCTCTACCACTGAGCTACAACGGCTGGTATAGCTAACGAGAGCATTTTTCAATTTGATCAAAACAAAGAACTATTCTAAGAGCGGGAGACGAGGCTCGAACTCGCCACCTATAGCTTGGAAGGCTATCGCTCTACCAAATGAGCTACTCCCGCGAAGCAATTTGCAATTAGCAATTTGCAAGAGTAAAGAACTATAATTCGCCAATGGCCTGGTGCCAATTGGATTTGTGGGCAAGGATGGATTCGAACCACCGAACTCGTAAGAGGGCAGATTTACAGTCTGCTGCCGTTGGCCACTTGGCTACTTGCCCAATTTCAAATAAAAGAGCCACTTGTCGGAATCGAACCAACGACCTACTGATTACAAATCAGTTGCTCTACCAGCTGAGCTAAAGTGGCATTATGCCCTTAATTCCACTTTTGATTTTTCAGCCAACGACCTTCCCGATCCATATCGGGGCGCTCTACTAGCTGAACTAAAGTGGCATTTAATCATGCCCGCCTTTGCACAGAGCTACGGCGGTCGAAGCAATAAAGAGCTACCCCCAATTCTTAGGGGAGGCAAAGGTAAGGGAATTTGATATTTGGAAAAATCTTTGGAGCGAATTTTTGTGCTGATAATGAGAAAGAAAAAGGTCCCGTGTTCGACGAGACCTTAAAATATTATGCCGCTTGTTTTTTCTTTTTCTTTTTTATTTGACTTAATAAGGAGTCAAACGCTTCATCAAATGACTCCTCGAATGATTTAGTTGTTGTTTTTGCAAAAAAATAATGTCTGGGTACGTGTACTCTGATCTCTGCGATCTTGTCTTTAATTGTATGAATCACGTTATCGAGTTTCAGAAACACATCTACTTCTACAATGCGGTCGTGGAAAATCTTTAGCTTTTCTAATTTCTGAGTAATGTACGTAACTAGCTTTTCGTCCGCATTGAATCGAACTGTTTGAATCTTCACGTTCATAGAATCGCATTTTTTTAGGTGAACAATAAATAAAGAACTAAGTAGTTTTTCGATTGATTTTTCTTATTACATCATTACATAGGCTTGTTTTTTGGTTCACTACAAGTTAAAATTAAAATGACCTTTTTCCAAAAAAAATTTGTGGGAAATTTATTGCCGTTGCAATGTTAAAGTCAAGCTTTGGGATGAGCTTTTTTATACACGATTTTAAGTTTTTCGATGGTATTATGTGTATAAACCTGGGTACTCGCAAGACTGGCATGCCCAAGTAATTCTTTTACAGCATCAAGATTAGCACCGTTATTCATTAAATGGGTGGCAAAAGTATGGCGTAGTACATGTGGGCTTTTTTTATCAAGAGTTTTTACTTCTTCAGTCAGTATGCCTCTCACCAGGTTATATGCATACTTCGGATATAATTTCTTCCCTTTTGAACTTACCAGCAACACGTCATCGGTTTTCTCAAAAATTTTTCTTTTCTCATTTATATAGTCTTTTATTATTACAAGCAGATCTGCTCCAGCAGGTATGATTCTTTCTTTATTTCCTTTACCGAGTATCTTTAATTGCTTTCTTGAAAAATCAACTTGTTTTTCTTTAAGATTTATCAATTCACTTAATCGCATTCCAGTTGAATAAAAAATTGTGATCAGCATTTTTGTATTTAAGCTATCCCAGTCTTCAGTATTAGAGTTAACTGCATTGGTCAGGTCAACAAGGTCTTTTTCTTTTATAAAAACAGGTAGTCGCCTGCTTATTTTCGGAGAGATAATATTTCCCATCGGGGTGTTTTCAATATTACCCTGTTTTAATTGAAACTTAAAAAAGGATTTTAAAGTAGAGATTTTCCGATTGATCGTTCTTGCAGTCACATCATCATCCTTTAATGAAGCAAGCCAGCTGCGAACAAAACTTGAAGAAATATCTTTAAGAGCAGGTTTCCCGAATTGCTTATCAAGGAAGTCAAAAAATTGAACAAGATCATCATGATAAGAACGAATGGTATGAGCGGAATACCTTTTTTCAAATTTCAGGTAATCAATAAAGGATTGGATCTCGGGTAAAAACGTGTTTTTCATTTTCACCACTAAACTACAAAAACAAATAGCTACCCCGATATAAATCGGGGTAGCTATCTCAAATTATCTGACCGGGTATATTAACTTTCGATTTTTCCGCTGGCTATTTTCTGCTTGTACACAGCTTTCAACACTGCGCCACGACGTCTTACTGACGGCTTGGTGTATGATTGGCGTTCACGAAGTTGAAGAAGAATCTTACTTTTCTCAAACTTCTTTTTGTATTTTTTAAGCGCCTTGTCTATGTTTTCGCAATCTTTTGAATCGATGATCAGCATGGTTAATATACCTCCTTTGGTATTTTTTTATTGGGCAGCAAAGATAGGCGGCAAAATCGAAAATCGGAAATGAAAGTAGAAAATGGATTAATTTGCTGTTATGTTCACAGGAATAGTTGAAACACAAGGGATAGTCAAGAACGTGGTTGAAAAAGGAACCAATAAAACCTTCTGGGTCAAATCCCCGATCTCGTCAAAATTGAAGATTGATCAGAGCGTGGCTCATGATGGTGTCTGCCTCACCGTGGAGGACGTAAAAGGTACCCGGCATAGGGTTACCGCAATCGCGGAAACATTAAACAAAACAACCCTGGGCGATTGGAAGGAGGGCTCAAGCATCAATATCGAGAGATGTTTAAAAATAAACGGCCGCCTCGATGGTCATTTTGTGCAAGGACACATTGATGGAACAGCTATTTGCATTGAAAAAAAAGAAAAAGATGGCAGCTGGGAATTCAGTTTTCAATTTCTTCCGGAATTCTCTTCATTGATCATAGAAAAAGGATCAATTGCTATTAATGGTATCAGCCTTACTATTTTTAATGTAACTGAGACCACATTTACTATTGCGATCATTCCTTATACTTTTGAGCATACCAATATAAACCTTGTGAAACCGGGACAAAAAGTGAATATCGAATTTGATATGCTTGGAAAATACATCAACCGGAAATTATCTTTGAATAAATAAACAGTTATTACTAACCCCGATTCAATACCTGTTAAACCGCCAACGGCTGACCGAACTCACTACCCCGCTCTGGATGGGTTGAGAGGCATTGCCATTCTTCTTGTCGTGTTCTATCACAATTTTGGTTTTGCTAAATATTTTTTCTTTGGCTGGCTCGGTGTTGACCTGTTTTTTGTTTTATCCGGTTTCCTGATCACTGATATACTTTTAAGAACAGTAAATCAACCTGGCTACTTCAAAAACTTTTATGCGAAAAGAGTATTACGCATTTTCCCTTTATACTATCTCAGTCTTATTATTTTCTTGCTAATACTACCGCAGATAAAAAACTTCCCCCTTGATCTCAGTTTTTATGTCGATCATCAATGGTGGTTCTGGACCTATTTGCAAAACTGGTTTTTGATCTTTTATGATGTTGGTAAGACAACAACGGCTATTCAGCATTACTGGTCGTTGGCAGTAGAAGAACAATTTTATATTGTATGGCCATTTGTAATCTTTCTTATAAGAAAGCCCAGCATATTATTGGTCATAGCGGGACTTTTATTAGTCGGCGTGATCGGCATCCGTCTTTACATGTGGACAATCCAGATCAAGGACCTGAATTATTTTGGACTTTATACTTATACCCGTATTGATGGGATATGCATTGGCAGTATGCTGGCAATTCTTCAATTCATGCGTTCCCCTTTTATTAAGAAATATTTTACTGGTTTGATCTTATTGCTGGCGGCCATGAATTTTGTTTTTTATTTTATAAACAAAGAATATCATTTTACTTACCCTTACCTGGCTATTGTTGGATACACCACGTTTGCTATGCTTTTTGCGATCGTTGTTCACGAAGCAATACAAGGTGAAAACAAGATCATCAATTTCGTATTGAATATCCGGCCGCTAAAATTTTTTGGCAGGATCTCTTACGGCTTATATGTTTTTCATTGGCCGGTTTATCTTATTTTATATGGCTGGGTAGAAGAAGGAGTAAAATCGTTTACCACTCTTGCAGAACATAAGCTGGTAATGGTGGTTTCGATCCTGCTTACAATTATTGGTATTTTGATCAGCATAATAAGTTTTTACACTTTTGAAAGGTATTTTCTCAAAAAGAAAAAAGCTTTTAATTAAAAATGCTTTCTCTTTTAATTGCACATATTATAATAACTGCCTGCTGCTTCTGGAGCGGATCTCTGTTCTATAAGCTTATTTCGAAGGAAAATGTTCAGCGACCAATGATCCTTTACCTGATCAGTGGGCTAATATCGTTGACAATACTCGCACAGGTCATTGCTTTATTTTTCCCGCTTGGATCCATACCTAAGTTGGTTTTAGCCGCTATTTTAGTACTTTCTGTGGCCTTGAAATGGAATGATTGTAAAAACTCATTCAAAAAGATCGTTTTTGAATTTTCAACATGGTCAATTCTCTCACTACTTCTTTTCTTACTGGCATGGGTCATTATCCTTCTTATAAATGCCGGCCCGACGATGATGGATGACACGGAAAGTTATCACATCCAATCGATAAAATGGATTCAGGAATATGGCTCTGTCCCGGGACTTGTAAATCTTCATGAAAGATTTGGTTTCAATTCTTCATGGTTCAGCAGTGTGGCTCTGTTTAGTTTTTCATCAAAAACAACTGGAGGATTTACTGTTCTCAACAGTATCTTATCAATGTGGGTATGCTTTTGGTCTATTTCAAAATACAATCAATATCAAAAAGTGAACAATGCGCAAGCTTCTTTTGCTGTCCTTATAATTCTAATTGCAGGCATGGTAATCTGGCCATTAATAAGAGGAAATGCAGCTACAGCTAATTATGATTTTATCACCACGGCCGTCACTTTAATACTATTTACAGAGATTTTTTTTAATGAAAAATTTTTTCCGTCTATAGAATGGATGATTTGGCCGGTTTATTTATTCACCGTTCGGGTAATTAATTTTCCCATATTAATTCTAAGCTTATTTGCTTTCATAATATTTATAAAACAAAAAAACATTAAGGCTGCATTTTTGCCTGTTATTTGCTGCTTATTGCTGATTGTTCCTTTTCTTATACGAAACATTATTATCGCAGGATTCCCATTTTATCCTGCAACTTATCTTGATATTACCAGTGTTGACTGGAAACCTGATCCCCTGCTGACCGAAAGCATTCTCGAATACATTAAATATTATAATCGTGTCAGCACAACTTATCTTGAAATAGTGCAAACAAAGGCATTGGGTTCAGATTGGATACCAACCTGGTTCAAGTATCTTTTTCTTTTTGATAAAATATTAGTAATTGCTGGTTTGACTGGAATTTTATTAGCCAGTGTAAAATTGTTCACTCAAAAAAAGGATTCCAATAAATCAATTATAATCGGAGTAATGATCGCCTGGCTTATTTGCTGGTTGCTTGTCTCCCCCGACCCCAGATTTGTTTATGGCGTTTTGCTCTTTGGAGTTTTTCTTTTAGCATATCATTTGATTTATTTTATAAAAGGTTTCGGGGCAATGAAATTTTTATCCAATGTTTTAACGATACTCATGCTTGCAGTTTTAAGTTATTACATAGTTTCAAAACCATGGAGGCAGAAAGAATACAGGAATTGGCTGGCACCATTGCAGCTTCCGCAACCTCCGGTAAAAGAAATCGTGGTCGACGGCATTACATTTCGGATACCTGGATTAATAAATAATAACTGGAATACCCGTTGTTATGGTACTGATCTGCCTTGTTTATATAAAATTGATCAAAGACTAAAAGCAAGAGGGAAAAATATTCGTAGTGGTTTTCATTTAGAAAAATGAGGTCACTAGACTATCTTCACGTTAATTTCTAATGACTGTGAAAAAACTGAGCATCATCATACCCTGCTATAATGAAGAAAAACTGATCTCCTCGGTGTTGGAAAAAGTTTTGCAAACAAAGCTTGATCAAACCCTCGAAAAACAAATTATAATTGTAAATGATGGGTCAACTGACAATTCAGCAAATGCAATTGACCAGTTTTGCGAAAAAAATCCTTCTGCGATCTCCATTCATCAACAAACAAATTCCGGCAAGGGTGCTGCAGTAAGAGCTGCTTTACAAAAAGCTGATGGCGACATCATCATAATACAAGATGCAGACTTTGAATATGACCCCAAGGATTATAATAAATTATTACATCCTATAATTGATGGTCATGCCGATGTTGTGTATGGTTCAAGATTTATGGGAAGCGGACCGCATCGAGTTTTATTTTTCTTTCATACGATCGGTAATAAATTCCTGACTTTTCTTTCCAACCTTTTCACAGGATTGAATCTTACTGATATGGAAACCGGGTACAAAATGTTCAGGTCCGATGTATTAAAACAAATTCGTCTCAAAGAAAACAGGTTCGGTTTTGAACCAGAAGTTACAGCCAAAACGAGCCGTATCAAAAACATTCGGTTTTATGAGGTCGGTATTGCTTATTATGGAAGAACGTACGATGATGGTAAAAAAATAAAATGGACAGATGGCTTCTATGCTATCTGGTGCATATTGAAATATAATATTTTTTCACGCAAATGACAGTGAATACAAAAGAACCAAATGATCCTGTTGGGCTGCATACACTGAAAGTGCTTGCAAAAGCTGAACGTTTCAACCGTTGGATGTACGATCAGATCAAACATCACCTGAAAGGTGAAATACTTGAGATCGGCAGTGGTATTGGAAATATTTCTAAACTGGTTATTGAAAGCGATCATTTCATCACTCTTTCGGATTCTAGTGAAGAGTACTGCGAACTGTTGAAAGAGAATTTTTCAGGAAACAAAAATGTAAGGAACGTAATTCAAATTGATCTGTTACATCCTGATTTTGAAAAAAGATTTTCTGCCTATAAAGAAAATTTCGATAGTATCTTTTTATTGAATGTCATCGAACATATTGAAGACGATAAATTGTCAATTGAAAATTGCAAATACTTATTAAAACCAGGCGGGCATCTTATTTTATTGGCTCCTGCGTATTCCTGGCTCTTTGGTACGTTTGATAAACAATTAGGGCACTTCAGAAGATATACTATTAAGACGTTATCGGATCTGCTACAAAAGCAGCATTTCGAGATTTCTTCAGGCTCCTATTTTAATATTACAGGCATAGCTGGTTGGTTTTTATTTGGCAAAATTTTCAGAAGAAAGATGCTGGGCAAAGGACAGATGAATGCTTTTAACAGCATTGTACCATTTGCAAAACTTACCGATAGGTTAACAGGCAATAAAGCAGGGCTCTCCATAATAATTACCGGCATAAAACAATAGCAATGCTGATCACACTGCTGGCATGGATCTATATTACTTTCCTTTGCTGGATGTGGGGCATTCTTTTTTTACAATTTATAAAAAAGATATTCAGGAGCGAATTACAATTTCCACATTTTAGTATTATTTGCATTACAGGGCTCTCAGCGATTACAGTCCTTGCTGGCTTTCTATCTTTATTAATTCCATTGGGTAAATGGTGGGTACAATTTTTATTTATTCTTCCTTGTCTGACCTTATTTTTTAAAAAAGACCCGCCTGCTTTTTTTGCTGCGTTAAAAAAAGAGTTTCAAGGCCTGCATCTCCTTTCTATCATTCTTTTATCTGCTTCTTTGCTTTTGCTTCTTGTGTTGAGCACATGGACAATTGTTCACCCAGATACGTTGGGATATCATGCACAAACAATACAATGGATAGAAAAATATAAAGCGGTGCCCGGCCTGGTTCATTTGCATGTTCGCTTCGGTTACCAGGGACTATGGTTTGTTGACGCTGCTTTATTTGGTTTTAGCTTTACCGGCAACCAGGGAATTACCTTGTTAAATTCAACAGTACTATTTTGGTTCTTTATTTTTATTGTCGATCGTACCAATCAGAATTTTTTCAAAGGTGGAAAGAAATTGTATGGATTATTCTGGATCGCATTATTTTTTATAAGCATGTGGAGTTATACACAAGTAAGGTTAACTGCCACTTCTGCGAGTCCAGATTTTATTGCAGCACTTTTTGTTTGGGCAATTATTTATCTTCTACTTGAAAAAAATCTGGAACATCTTTCAGTAACTGACTGGCTATTGGTCGCTTTTTTAAGCCTGGTGGCGGTTACGATCAAGTTATCAGTTGCTCCTATCCTACTAATTGCTGCTGTACCAGCTTTGCTTGGCTTAGTTAAAAGAAAAATCAAGCTATTTTTTTCAATACTGATTATATCGGCAGTAACTCTCTCGCCTTTTGTTGCAAGAAATATCATCACTTCAGGCTATGTCGTATTTCCTTCAACTTTTATTGATGTAGCTAACATAGATTGGAAATACAGCCCGCAACTTACAGCAAATGAAAAAGACTATATCACCGCCTATGCTAAGAGACCGGGAGTGACTACCACCGATGAAATTAAAGCAGCAAATAAAATGAGTATCGCAGAATGGTTGCCAAACTGGTGGCAGAATCGTTCGACTGCTGACAAAGTCATAATGATGCTCCTGCTGCTAGCTTTCATTGCAACACTCCTGGCAATAAAAAAGGTGGTTCGGTCGGGATTCATTCCAATAGTTGTATTGCTAACATTGTTTTCAGGGATCATTTTCTGTCTTATAAATGCCCCTGATCCAAGATTTGGCTTTGGATCTATCCTGGGATTTATCGCAGTTTCTGTTTATTTGCTTTTTAAAGAAAAAGAAATCTTCATTGGGAAAAATATAGTGATTGCAATTTTGTTCATCTCATCAGCATCCGTATTCGCATATACAGGGTACCGCTTCATAAATTTTTTCAACAAGAAACAATTCTTATCCCCCTTGGGAATTGAAAGACCTGAATACAAAACTGTTGATTGCGATGGCATAAAAATTAATTCTCCGCTTGAGAATAGAGAATTTGGTATCACTCCTGTTCCTTGTACTGATCTCGATTGTGAAAAATTTTCACCGAGAGGAGGAGAGATCAAAGATGGGTTTAAAGCTAAATAGAATCTTTAATACTTTTTCCACTCATTGCTTTGCTGATCGCCATATCCATCACTCGTTCTGCATAAGGTCTTGAGATCTCATTCAACGATTCAGTCTTTTGATGAATAAGATCTTTATTGTCCGTATTAAGTGAATCTTTCAAATCTTTAATTGCTTTATTTGTTGATTCAATTTCCTCAGCTAAAAGAAATTCCATATTCTTATTTAGAAATTTTTGAGTCGTGTCGACCAGTTGTTGCGCTTCAGTTTTTGCCTCCACCAATGCCCTGATTTTTATGTCCTCACTAGCATGTTGAATTGACTCCATCAGCATTTTCTCCACTTCTGTATCGGTTAATCCATATTGTGGTTTTACTTCTATGTTTTGTTCAACTCCACTTCTCAGCTCTTTAGCTCTTACATTTAAGATTCCATCGGCATTGATCAGGAAAGAAACCTCAACTTTCGCAAGCCCTGCAGGCATTGCAGGAATTCCGGATAAATTAAATTCCGCCAGCTTACGGTTATCTTTAACCAGGTCTCTCTCTCCCTGGAAAACAGAAATTCTCATCCCGTTTTGTCCATCTTTTTGCGTTGTATACTGACGACCCGCTTTAGAAGGAATTTTTGTATTACGAGGGATCAATACATCCATCAATCCACCCATTGTTTCAATGCCCAGGGAAAGCGGTGTAATATCCAGTAATAAAAAATCTTTATTATTTCCGGCAAGAATATCTGCCTGCACAGCTGCACCAAGCGCTACTACTTCATCCGGATCTAATTCATCATGCACTTCTCTTCCAAAAAA
>DASUTO010000329.1:0-29348 GCA_036374555.1 Chitinophagaceae bacterium | reverse complement strand
CTTGCTACATTCTGCGCAATCTCTCTAATTCGTTCAGAGTTTGCTTCTGCTTCCATAAATCTAAAAATATAACCATTTCCCTCATTTCCATATCCATTTCGGCCATGCTTTTCTATTATTCTTTTCATCGGTTCGCTAATAGGGAGTTCTATTTCAATTACCGTTTTTTTTGTCCGTTTTGTTTTTTCTCTTACAAATTTCAACTTGTCCTTTCCATTGTGTCCATATTCAATATTTGAATATCTAAGGAGACACAAATCTTTTACATTCATTCCTCCGGCTGAATATTGAAATATCCACAAATCTCTAGCTTCTTCGTTTCCGCCAGCGCATTTAAATTTATAAATAGCCTCAACTTGCTCGATCGATAATACACGAGGACGCTTTTCTCCTTTCTGAATTTCGTATTTATTTTCTCCAAAAGGATATTCATTAGCCGGAATATTAGAAGAACGTAAAATGGCTCGCAATGCCCTTAAATAAAACCCGACAGTTGCGATCGACTTTCCTTTTGATATCATCCAGTTGGTGTATTGATTCAAGAATTGAATGTTTACATCTGCCAATAGCAAATCCCTATCTGAAAGGGTTTTGTAGAATTTTGTTAGACTAATTTTTGCAGTTTCACAGGTACTAGCAGTTGAAAACTGATCATTTTCCTTTAGTTTTTTTATGTATTCATCAAAAGCAAATACTAACTTATTTGTATCTGCACAATTGAAAAACTTTTTATCGAACTCAGAAAATGTAAAGCTTCCAATTTTTTTTATTATTTCATTTGCCTTAGATTCTTCATTATTCAAGTCGATCAGTATATCTTTTAGCTTTCCTGGCCTTTCTCCTTTCATTTTTTTCCATTCAGATTCCGTGAGTTTGTAGCCAGTTGAATAGTAATGTTGTTTCTTCTGAAAAGTGACTCTTAACTTAACAGGAAACTTTTTAGCTTTTTTATATCTCGTATCGAGAATGACAGCTGTTGTTACTTTTTGGTGTTGCATACTTTCGACATATTTTGAATGTAAAAATCAATAAATGCATCAATGAAATGAATTTTTGGAGTCAGGTATTTTTCGCATAAAATCCACTCCCAGAGCGAATTTTAACATTTGGGCTTATCTCTTTTTATCTTTGCTTATCCTTTGGGGGCTGACTACGGATCAGAAGGTTTCAGGTTTGAATCCTGACGGGGTCACAAAAGCCCCCCTTAAATCAGGGGGCATTTTTATGAAAATCCTCATCACAGGAGCTAATGGTTTTTTAGGTTTTTATCTTACAGAACAGTTGCTGGCAAAGAATTTTTCAGTGATCGCTACGGGCAAAGGGGAATGCCGCCTGCCTTTTACTCATGATCCGAATTTTCAATGGCTCTCAATGGATTTTACAGATCCATTTTCCATTCACGATGTATTTGAAAATATAAAACCAGATGTGGTGGTGCATGCCGGGGCGATGAGTAAACCAGATGAATGTGAAATGGATCAGATGAAAGCGTATTTGGTGAATGCAGAAGGCACTGTGCAGCTATTAATTAATTCAGAAGAGCTGAAAAGCTTTTTTATTTTCCTTTCAACAGATTTTGTTTTCGATGGTGAAAGAGGGATGTATAGTGAAGACGATACACCGCGACCTGTTAACTATTATGGCCGCACCAAACTGGAAGCAGAAGAAGCTGTGAAAGAATATGAAGATGGGTGGGCGATTGTAAGAACAGTGCTGGTGTATGGAAAAAATCATTCGGGTCATAATAATATTCTGAAGATCGTTAAAGAAAAATTGGAGAAAGGAGAGGAGTATAACGTTGTAGACGACCAGGTAAGAACGCCGACCTATGTTGGAGATCTTGCAAAAGGAATTGTTTCTATCATTGAAAAAAAAGCAACAGGAGTTTTTCATTTATCGGGAAAAGATATTTTAACCCCTTATCAAATGGCGATCAAAACTGCTGAACATCTTAAACTTGATAGTTCAATGATTAAAAAAGTTACAGCAGCAAGTTTTAGCCAACCAGCCAAAAGACCTTTGAAAACCGGTTTCATTATTGACAAAGCAAGAAATGAATTAGGATACGAACCCATGAGTTTTGAAGAAGGATTGAGAAAAACTTTTAGCTGATCAATGAGCTTGGCCAAAAGCTTTTTCACCTGCACGAATGGCAACTATTAGTCGATTCTCTGCCGGAGGGATCGGGCAATTATATTTCCCGTTTACATAGGCACAGTAAGGATTATAAGCTTTATTGAAGTCGATCAATACGTTGTCATTGGCGATATCTTTTATTTCGAGATCAATGTAACGTCCGCTTTCATAAGTTTCCTCTCCGGAAGTAGCATCTGTAAATGGAATAAACAAATGATCCTTGTATTGCGGCGATGCCATCAGGTCCTGGCTTTGATAAATATTCAATGTAACCGGCGTATCATTTATTGTAAAATGGATGATACCGTAAGTCCTGTAGTTTCTTTTTATAGGTCCTGAACTCTCCATCCTGAACCAGGGCGAATTCATCGTTCTTTCAAACCTGCAACTCATCCTGTATTTTTCATTAATTGTAAAGAAGGACATGAATTCTTTATCTTTTCCTGTAACAACTTCATGTTCCTTCACATATTTTTTAAAATAAGATTCAATGGAATCTTTATATGTTTTGCTTTGTGCAAAAGAAAAATTCGCCACTGCAACGCAAACAAGCAATAAAAAGATCCGTGTAGTCATTTTTAATCAGCGTAATCCGTGATCTAGTTCATCATCAATACATTCACACTTCTTTGCAGAATATTGAATGCAATTTCGGCCATCAGGTTCTCTTTATCAAGAGTGGGGTTTACTTCTGTTATTTCAAAGCAACAAACTTTACGGTTGTGCATGAATTTACTGATAAGATCTTCTACTTCTCTTTCTCTTAAACCGTTTCCTACAGGGGTGCCCGTTCCTCTTGAAATGGAAGAATCTAAGGAGTCGACATCAAAGCTTATATAAATGTCAGTGCAGTCATCAAGGTGACGGGTAACCGAACGGACAATATTCTCAGGGCCTTTCATTCTTACTTCTTTTGTTGTGATCAGCTTGATATTATGTTTTTCGATCACATATTGTTCTTCTTTCTCATAGTCTCTCGCTGAGATCAGCACAACATCTTCCGGTAAAACCTTTGGAGATACCTTTCCAATGTTTTTTAGTTTCTCCCAATATGTTTTTGTTTCGTCATCCAGCTCATGAACAGCACAATCTTTATTGTCCTCACCAAGTGTAATTGCCAACGGCATACCATGTACATTGCCAGAAGGGGTAGTGTAAGGCGTATGCAGGTCAGCATGTGCATCGATCCAGATCACCCCCAGTTTACTTTTTGGCTTTGCCATTTTTATACCGGCAATGGTGGCGCCGGCAATACTATGGTCGCCGCTGATGATGACCGGGAAAAAATTATTCCTGATCGTTTCTGAAACTGATTTACTTACTTTTTCATACATCGAGTAAACACCCTTTACTCTTTTGGCGTAGGGAGATTCGATCGGTTCATAAAGCAATTTATTTTCATGGGGAATTCTTTCCGAGGGAAAATGAATAAAAAAGTTACTCATGAAATCCATAGCCGCTACCTTTATAGCTTCCACTCCAAGACTGGCGCCACGGGTGCCGGCCCCGATCTCTGATGGTACTTCAATCAGCTTGATATTCCTCATAAAATTTATTTCTGTTCCTGCATCCAAAAATCTGTGAAGATGAGCCATCCCGATACCTACCGGGAGTATAGTAAAGCGGCAAAAAATGATGCAGCAATCGATTTTTCAGGAACGACAAAGCTAAAAAATCGAGGCCGGAAAACCTAATGAGTGTTAGTGGAACAATGAAACCTTAACGGTTTATTCATGTGCAGCCAGCACCGGGATAGAACTATGAAAAGCAAGCTTTTTGGTGGCACTGCTTTTGAAAACCGAATCGTAAAAGCTATGATTGCGGGGAACATTAATGATAATATCAATATTCTTATCATGCACAAATTGCTCAATCGTTTCATGAAAATCGAACGTAGTTATAAAATAAAACTCAGGATTATATTCACTGAATTGTTCCAAAAGCCAGGCTCTTTCTTCTTTCAGCTCTTCATTAAGCGCCACATGTATCTCGCTGTTCACATTTACAATATGAAGATTCGGCTTAAAGAAATCCAGCACAGCCTTCAAATAAGTAACAGGGGTTATCTCTTCTACATTTTTAAAATCAGAAGCCAGCGCCACATTATTAATTCCGTTGAAAGTAGCTTGTGCCGGCACGATCAGTACGGGGCATACATCACGCATTGCGATCTTTAACGTATTACTTCCTATCAGCGCCTGTTGAACAGGAGATTTTCCAGTAATGCCCATCACGATCAATGTTGCTGATTTCTGGTAAGCCATTCTTTCTAATGAATCTACCAGGTCATCGCCTTTTTCACGAACACATTCAATTTGTTTGTCCCCTTTTCTTATCAATTCATTTCTCAAACTTTCGAGATAGGCGCCTGACATCTCATATTCATTGTCATGGCGATAAAGATTATATAGAATAATATGTGCATCAGGTTTACCACTGAGCATTTCAGCGGCATAGCGGGCAGCATTTAGTGCAGTTTCAGAAAAATCAACAGGAATGATAACCGTCTTCATGAATCAGTGGTTTTGTTTGTCGTTTCAAAAATGCGGGCCGAAAATAGCACATTATTTCGAAGGGTATAAAAATTTGTAGAGCGATGATTATGTTATCGGCAATAGTAATCCTTATTAACATCTGTTGCGACGCCCCATTCAGGTTTCTCTTCGCTATTCAACAATAGCGTCGTAGTTTACCCGGAGCTAAACCGAGGTTCGCACTCTTGTAAGGTCGGTTTACTATTGAGCTTATTCGTGAGTCGTCGGACATGAAACGTGTGGCATAATCAACTCACGACTGACGATTCACGGCTCACCATTGATAAATAGAATTACCAGGCCCCGAACACTTCACTTCGCTTAGTGCAGGCTGCGCATCGCAAGCAAAGTTTAATCAGGGAACTGAAGCCGGCTACCAAAAAATCTTATCCCTAATTTTAACGCAACGCTGTGAATAAGTACTTCTTAAATAAATGAGTTTTGCAGATTATATTCGCCGCTATTAAAACGTTTGCCCGTGCGCCTAAAAAGTCTTGAAATTAAAGGGTTTAAAAGCTTTGCTGACAAAACTGTAGTCAACTTTGATGACAACGTAACCGGGATCGTTGGCCCCAATGGATGCGGTAAATCGAACATTGTTGACAGCATCCGCTGGGTTATTGGCGAGCAAAAGATCAGCCACCTGCGTAGCGAAAATCTCGACAGCCTTGTTTTTAATGGCTCTAAAAGCCGCTCTGCATCGGGACTGGCCGAAGTGAGCCTGACCTTCGAAAACACAAAGAATCTTCTCCCAACTGAATTTAGCACCGTTACCATTACCCGCAAATTCTATAAAAGCGGGGAAAGTGAATACCGCCTGAATGATGTGCAATGCCGTCTGAAAGACATCCAGAATCTTTTTATGGATACCGGGGTTTCTACTGATTCTTATGCCATCATTGAACTCGGAATGGTGGATGACCTGATCAAAGACAAAGAAAATAGCCGCCGACGGATGCTGGAACAAGCTGCCGGCATTTCAATTTATAAAACAAGAAAGAAAGAAGCAAAGCTTAAACTGGATGCAACAGAGCTCGACATTGCCCGTATCGAAGACCTGTTATTTGAAATAAACAATCAGTTAAAGACTTTAGAGAACCAGGCTAAGAAGGCTGAAAAATATTATGAGGTTAAAAAAGAGTATCGTGAAGTAAGTGTGGAGTTGGCAAAGGCTGCGCTGGAAAGTTTTAATGTTACTTACAAAGACCTGAATACACAACACGAGACGGAAACTGATAAAAGAATAAAACTGGAAGCCGAGATCGCGACCGACGAGGCAGCATTGGAGCAGGATAAAGTGGTGTTCATTGAAAAAGAAAAAGAATTGCAGGCAATGCAGCATGCTTTTAATGAAATGCTGCAACATTTAAGATCAAAAGAAAATGAAAAGAATCTTGCTGCACAAAGATTGGATCATTTGAAAGAGAGAGAAACTGGCTTGCAGGAATTTTTACAAAAAGCGGAAGGCCAGCAGCAAGGAATAGAGGAAAGTATATCCTTCACTGGCTCACAATTGGAAGAAGAAGCAAAGACGCTGGAAGGAATGAATGAACAACTAATGCAGTTGAGAAATGAGATGGATGCGAAGAGGGTAGTAATGGATGAAAAAAGGATTGCATTAGATGCATTACGCAGCGGTTATCAGCAGGTGCAGCGCAATCAGTTTGAAGCTGAGAAGAAAGTAGTGATCGCCGACACATCCATTCAAAATCTTAGTCGTGCGGTTCAGCAGATCGATGAGGATAAAGTACAAAGAGATAATCAACGCAAACATCTCGCCGATGATCTGCATTTGAGAGAAAGGGAATTGAATATTAAGAGAACAGATCTTGATCAATTACAAAAGCACCAGGAATACACAAAAGACCAGATACTGCAAACACAGGGATTGCTGGAGACATTAAGAAGCAAGCTCGCAGATGAAAGCAGGAAACTCGATTCAAAGAAGAATGAACATGATCTTTTAAAGAGCCTGATCGATTCAATGGAAGGGTATCCTGATAGTGTAAAGTTTTTGCATAATAACCATGGATGGAATCATACGGCGCCGATCCTTTCTGATATTATTTATGTAAAAGAAGAATACAGGACAGCTGTCGAGAATGTATTGGAACCGTATTTGAGTTATTATGTTGTAAATAATTTACACGAGGGTTTACAGGCAGTTCATTTGTTGGATGAGCATAAAAAAGGAAAGGCTAATTTCTTTTTACTTGATAAACTAAATGAATCACCTGCAGAGATGCATGATCTTTCGTCGATCCCGGGAGCCATTTCTGCTCTTGATGTTATAGAAACTGATGAAAGATATATGGGGCTGGCCCGCCACCTTCTTTCCAATGTAATTATTGCCGAAAATGAAGAAGCGCTGGAAAATAGCAATGGGCTTGTCGTAATAGAAAAAAGTGGCCGGTATGTAAAAGGAAAATATTCTTTGACGGGCGGCAGTGTTGGTTTGTTTGAAGGAAAGAAAATAGGCCGGGCGAAAAACCTGGAAAAGCTCCAGGAAGAAATTTTATCGCAGAATGCGGTTGTAGAATTATTAAAAGAAGAGATACAGGAAAGACATAATGAAGTAATTGCTTTTAATGAAGATCTTCGTGAACATACACTTAAGAATACTGAGATCGAGATCCAGGAGTTGACGAACCAGGTTTTTTCATTGCATAATAAATTGGAGAACCTGCATGCACTTCAAAACCAAAGTCAGCAAAGGCAGGAAGAACTACACTCACAAATTCATCAAACCCAAAGCTCTGTTGAAGCAACCCGTAATGACCTGAAATGGCTCAGCGAAGAATTAGTGGTGCAGGCTGCCAGACTTAGTGAAGGCGAAGAGGTATTTAAGAATGAAGAAGGTTTTTATAATGAATCAAATCGACAGTATAATGAATTCAATTTGCTGGTCACAAGACAGCAAAGTAAAATTGCTGCTCTAAAACAAGAACTCGAATTCAAAAATAACCAGCTGAATGAACTAAAGCAGCAGATCGAAAACAATACCACACAACTTTCAGACACGAGACAGCAGACAGAGCAGTGTATTGAACAATTGGAACAAGTGGAAGATGAATTGTTCAATATGATGAAAGGAAAGGAAGACGATGAAAGAAAATTAAATGAAGCAGACCAGGCATATTATAATTTCAGGAATGAATTGAGCGAAAAGGAAAGCATGCTTCGTCATAAAGTGAAGGATAAAGAACAGGTTGAACATATCCTTGCTGAAATAAAAGACAGGTTGAATGATGTGAAACTTCAACTGGCTGGAATGAAAGAAAGGTTGCATGTTGAGTTCCGCATCCAACTGGAAGATATTCTTGATGAAGCAAGAATAAATGAGATGACGGTGGACGAACTCCAGGAGAAGACTGACAGGATGAAAAAACGTTTGGAGAATCTTGGCGAAGTAAATCCTACAGCGATCGAAGCTTTTACTGAAATGAAAAAGCGTTACGAGTTTATTCTCGAGCAGAAGAATGACCTTGTATCAGCAAAAGAAAGTTTATTGCAAACAATACAAGAGGTAGAAGCGACAGCCAACCAGAAATTTTTGGAAACGTTCCATTTAGTAAGAGAGCATTTCCTTCGTGTATTTAAGTCTTTATTTACCGAGGATGACCAATGTGATCTTATACTTGAAAACCCCGAGAACCTTGCCGAAACAGGAATTGATGTAATAGCAAAACCTAAAGGCAAACGCCCTACATCGCTTACACAGCTTAGTGGTGGTGAAAGAACTTTAACCGCAACTGCGTTGTTGTTCGCAATTTATCTTATCAAACCTGCGCCATTCTGTATATTGGATGAGGTAGACGCCCCGCTGGATGATGCCAATGTTGGAAAGTTCACAAATATGATCCGGGAGTTTAGCGGCAATTCTCAATTCATCATTGTAACCCATAATAAAATGACCATGAGTGCTGTTGATGTAATCTATGGAGTTACGATGCAGGAACCCGGCGTCAGCCGGTTGGTGCCTGTTGATTTCAGAAGCCTGAGTTGATAGCTTCAAAAAAATAAATATTGATCCTGCTAACCGGCAGGATTTTTTTTAAATCAAATTTTTATTATGCGAACAATTATTCTTCTTGTCGCTTCCAATGTATTTATGACGTTTGCGTGGTATTATCATTTAAAACAAGATGGCTGGCCTTTATGGAAAGCAATTATGATCAGTTGGTTTATTGCTTTGTTTGAATATTGTTTGATGGTTCCAGCAAACAGGATCGGCTACGCAGGTGGCCTTAGTGGTTTTCAATTAAAACTGGTACAAGAGGCGATAACATTGGTTGTATTTGCTGTCTTTGCGGTTGTTTATCTAAAAGAACCTTTTCACTGGAAATATCTTGTAAGCTTTTGTTTTCTTCTGGGCGCCGTTTATTTTATGTTTAAGAAATAATGATCTTAACCTGATTGCTGTTTTATTTTTTGTTTTTTGATCATATCAGACTTTACTTTATTTACAGCCCCGCTGCCTAAAAGATAAGCCCCGATACTCACCGCTGAAGAACAAATTAAGCCGTACATGATCCAATTATCCCTCCCAAAATGGGTGAGAGAATAATACATAAAAAAGACGCCTCCCGCTATTAAGAGAAAGCCAGTCACTGACTTATATATCCACCTTTCCAGATGATAATTTCCCATGAGTTAGTTTTTCGGGGCTAATGTAAATTATTTTGAGTTAAAAGCTAAAAGTGTGTGTTAAGATGGATTTTCAGGCATTTTCTGCGTCAGTTTTTCGATATATATGATTGTAGCTTCAGCAGGTAGATTTACCCTGGTATCCGAGTACTTGTGATCGATTTTTAAAAGTTGTGTTGTTTCCACTCTGAGCTCGCAATTTTGGGTTTTAACTTTATAATCGTACCCTAATCGCAACCCTATGAAACCCGTGAAGTTTGTCATCTTAGCGATGCTATGTTTTACCACAACTTATCTTTATCCGCAAGGAGCAAGTTGTACCAATCCACATGTTTTAACTCTTGATACAGTCAGCCGAAATTTTACAGTATCGCCAACATCCGGTAATGCCGCACATTGTTCAGGCACCGGATTTAGTGGCTCTGGCAAAATAACCATTTTTAGATTTACAACTGATGCCGCTGGTTCCTGCGTACTTGTCCATGTGGCTACCTCTGCACCAGTACAACCTGTAGAAATAGCCTTGTATACAGGATGTGGTGGATCCGGACCTTCAGGTCTTCAAACGACCAGCAGCGTTTGTTTTATAGATGGCTCAGGATATTGGGCACCTGCCGAAACATATACTTTATTACCCAATACAACTTATTATTTGAGGGTATGGGTTGCTGCGGCAGGAACGTTGACTATGTCTGCCAGGAATTATTCTCCACCAAGCAATTTATGCAGTGGCGCTACCTGGATAAGTCCTGTTGAAACAAAAGATAATAATGCATGTAACAAACCATCAACAGAAGTTACCCCGATTCAACTTTGTGCGTTTTCACTAGAGAATACCTCATTCTATACTTATAAAGTTGAAATGAATGGAGTGAGTTCTATCCAGCTCAATAGCGTTGAATGTGATAATTCCGCTGTTGGCCCTGATAATGGCTTCCAGATCGGGTTTTTTGTTGGGTCATGCGGGGCATTGAGTAAAATAGGTTGTGCAACCGGGTCCGGCGGCTCACTAAGTGCGTCGACAGGATGGTTGCCGGCGGGAACGCAGGTGTTTGTGGCAATAGATGGAACTGCTGGTTCTAATTGTTCCTATACGATCACCGCTTTTAACGCCACCATACTACCGATTACAATTAAATATTTTACTGCATGGAAACGACCCGACGCAAATAGAGTGACCTGGATGACAACCAGCGAAAAAGACTTTTCCCATTTTGAAATTGAGAAATCAACAGATGGTGTAAATTTTGCCAGGATAGCCACGATGCAGGGAAAGGGAGGAGATGGTAAAGAGACAGCATATGAGTATGATGATAATGAAATAAAAGGAATACAGTATTATCGTTTGAAATATGTGGATGCGAACGGACAATCTACTTTTAGTAATATAATTCGGGTAAGTCGCGATGATGTAACAAACACAAAAGTGCTGTTTAGTAACCGCATTACAACCATGCTTTCCTTACGTATCATTGATATGGATGCAAATAATCTATCAATAAAAATAATTGATAATGCCGGAAGGACAATAAAAATGCAAAATGTAAAGATCAATCCTGGCGAAAATTCTTTGAACATCAACACGGGGTCAATTCCTTCAGGATTTTATTACCTCATGCTATCGGCAGATAATTATAAAAGGACTTTTTCATTTGTGAAATCATAAGTAGAACTACAGGATAGGAGTGAACAATGGTTATTTACCGGCGATCACTTCTATTCTTTTTTCAGCAGGCTTGTGATAAATATCAGATTTAAGGATCCCCCATTTATTCAATCGGTATTTTATGGAAGTGCCGATTACTCCTAAACCGTATTTTGAGCTCCTGCTAAAGTTGATCGATGAAGCTTCTTCGAAATATTTTGCAGGGCATGATATTTCACCTATCTCATAACCGAGATAAAAGATCTGGCAAAGCATCTGGTTATCAAAAATAAAATCGTCGGAGTTGGCTTCAAGGTTTAATTTTTCCAAAACTTCTTTTGAAAATGCCCTGTACCCTGTATGATATTCGGAGAGTTTTTGCCATATAATAAAATTCTGCGTCCATGTAAGTATCCTGTTTGCGATGTATTTGTAAACGGGCATTCCATTGATCATGGCCCGGTCTCCCAAAATTCTTGAACCGAGCACAACCTGGAATACATCTTTGGCTATTAAATAGGCCATCGATGGTATCAGTTTGGGATTATACTGGTAATCGGGGTGAAGCATGATGACAATATCAGCACCGATCTTCAAGGCATAATTATAACAGGTTTTCTGATTACCGCCGTACCCATAATTGCGATCATGTTTTAAAATATGATTGATACCAACCTGCTTTGCTACTTCAACGGTATTGTCTTTACTATTGTCGTCAACAAGTATCACATCATCAACAATATTAAAATCAATTTCCTTATAAGTTTTCTCGAGGGTTTTTGCTGCATTATAGGCCGGCAACACCACTACAACTTTCTTCCCATGGATCATAATTCGGGTTATTTTTTTGTAAAATAATAAAACGTTATTCAGATTCTCAAATCACAATTGATCAGGTGTTGGATTTTGGATTTCAATAGCTGCCTGTTTTGCTTTTTTGGCAGAAAATAGTAACAGGAAGGATGCTGTGCCGAAAACGATCACCAGCAGCAATTGAAGACCGTGCAGCATTGAAGCAAAAGCAAGCCCGTTATCCTTTGCAACTCCGTACAACACCAAACCCTGGGACACAAACAAATGATAGGCTCCAATTCCCCCTTGCACCGGCGCAGACATTCCAATTCCTCCCGCAACAAGCAGGAATAATGCAGCCCCGGCTCCTAGATTACCAGTAAATGGAAATGCAAATAATGCAACATAGACGCCCAGGTAATAAAGTGCCCAAATAAAAACAGATTGAAAAATAAATAAACCCGGTCTTTTTAATTTGGATATGGATTTTAGCCCATCAATAAAGCCTTTCATCAATTTTGCAATCTTTGAATCACTACCTCTTTTTTTAGTCTTCCTTATAAAATAGATGATTGCAATGAGAAGGATTAACAACAAAATAATGAAGGCGGTAAGAAGTAACGGGGAGTTTATTAATCGTTGTATTTTGGAAATAACCGGGTTGAAAATGTTTTCTGCAAAAAAATTTCCTAGCCTTTTATATTCAATTACAGCCGCAAGAATAATGCATATCATTAAACTGATCACATCAATGACCCTTTCAATGACAACCGAGCCAAACAGTTTATTAAATGGTATTCCTTCTGCCTTGCTTAATGCACCACAACGTGTTACTTCGCCTAATCTTGGCACAAGAAAATTTGCAAAATATCCAACCAGGACAGAATAAGTGGTGTTCTTTAACGATGGCGAATAACCCATTGGTTCCAGTAATAAATTCCATCTATGTGCTCTTACAACGAATGCAATGGTGGAAATTAATCCTGATATTCCTACCCAAAACATGTCTGCATTTAAGATCTGTTGAATGATCTGTTTTATATTCATACCCCGAAATGCAAAAAAGAGTAAAGCCCCCGCAGCAGAAAGCAAGATGATATATTTTAATATGGTACCAATTTTTTTTTTCATTCTATGTTTTGCTTAACGTGGCGGAAAGGCATGTTAGGTTATCCTGTTTTGTTTGTATTGGTTCTTTAGCTGTTTTGGTATGAACAGTTGATTCAATCGATAAAAAACAGTATTAAATATGTATAACGACGGAAACTTTACATGATGTAATCGTAAGGCGCTATAACATTCCTTAAGGCTTCTAAACATATTGGACATAGTTGAATTGCTGACACCTCCGCTCCGCATGTTGACGGATATTCCGGGTATATAGAGCGACTTTAATCTATGTTTTTCAAAGAAACGATACTGTAATTCAAAATCTGCTGCCATCTTGAATCGTAGATCGAACGTGCCATGTTTTAGAAAGTTATTTCTTTTAATAAATAAAGCGGTGTTTGGAGGCAACCATCCTTTTTTAAATAATCCCGGTTTAAACTCAGACGATTTCCAATATCGATCGATTTTCGAAAGGTCATCCCTGTTTACATAAACAAGATCGTTATAGATCATTTCAGTTTCGGGATTTTTATCAAATGCATCGGCCACCTTTTGCAGTACACCATTGTTGGCATACATGTCATCAGCGCAAAGGAAACAAACGACTTCGCCGGTTGCCATGGCAATACCTTTATTAAAAGCATCATACAAACCCTTATCTTTTTCTGATATCCACCTTAGTTTTTCAAACTTCAATGACTTAATGATCTCAATAGTATCGTCAGTCGAACCGCCATCAACAATAATATACTCAAGATCCGCATAAGTTTGAGTCCTGACACTTTCAACGCAAGTGCGAATTGTTTCGGCGCCGTTATATACCGGAGTAATTACTGTGATCTTCATCTGTCGTTAATTCAATTTTTGACCTTTAGAAGGTTTTTAAACAAAGCGTCAAAGTAGACCAACTTACCTTTCTTTGAGAATTCTGAATCATATGCACCATGGAATTCCCAGCCTTTTGAGATCAGCAGATCATATATTTCGCTGAATTTGCATCCGATCAGATCAGTTGTTCTGCATTCAATATAAAGCCAATCTGCATTCGAAATAAAATTTTGGCCCCCCTTTAATATCGAGTATTCATAACCCTCTACATCCATTTTGACAATTGTTGTCCCTTTATTTTCTATAAGGCCTGAAAAATTATCTAATTTTTGCATTTCGATCTCTTGTGCATATGAGTCAGCTGGCTTTGCGATCAATGAACTGGAAGGGCTGAATTTAGAAATATTCATCATTACCTTATCATCTCTTTCGCCCAGGGCCAGGCAAAAAGACTTAAAGTTTTTATCCTTTCTCATTACGCTTACCAGTTTTTCATAAGCCTTTGGCTGGGGCTCAAATGAAATGATGGTTGCATTTGGGAAGGCTGCGCGGACCAATAACGCAAACTCCCCGGTATTTGCTCCAATATCAATTATGTTATCAGGATTCAGTGATCTTATAAAAGGTGATCTCCAAATAATAAACCTTTGGGTAGCCGATATAAGGCGGAACCAAATGCCGGCCAGCCCTATCTTGTTCATCAGTCCTGCGAGCCCGATCACTGGTTTGCGAATTTTTTCCTGGAAATTTAATGAGAACATATAAATCGTTTATTTATCTTTTCAAAAGGGCATCGTGATTGTAATAGCTCATCTTTTGGGATAATTGATAATGTCATAGCTTATCGCGGCAAGCAGTAATTGAAAACCCAAAATGATCAGTAATGTTGGAATTACAACGGTGCCCGTAGGGGCTCCTACATGACTGCTGGCGTATTTAATAAAGTTTAGAATTCCATAGATCACTCCAAAAATAAAAAATGGCACACCGAATAATATATAAACGGAAGCAATGTTGAAATCAAAAAGAAAATATTTCAAAATGATCCTTCTTATAAATGCTTTCAACAATTTGGGTGGGAAACCAAACAAGGTCCTGGTTATTGATAAGCTTGACTTTTCATCTCCATATCTTGCTTTCATTGGGATCTCTGTGATCACTGCATTTGAATAATATAATTCTATGAGCATGGATGATTCAAAAAAATAACGCTTATATATTTTTTCAAAATTTAATGATCTCAATGTATCCTTATTGATAGCTATAAAGCCATTATTAGGATCAAAAATATTCCAATAGCCGGATGCCGCTTTTATCAAAAAGCTTAACCCGAGGTTTCCCATACGGCGTATAGCCGGCATTTGTTTTAATGCTTTAAAATCCCTGAAGCGATTGCCTTTCGTATAATCGGCTTTCCCTTCGATCAAGGGTCTGATAAGCATGGGTATATTGGAACTATCCATCTGGTCATCGCCGTCAATTTTAATTGTTATGTCGCTGTCAAGCTCAAGTGACCTTTTATAACCAGTGATCATTGCACCGCCTACTCCCTGGTTTGTGGCATGCTCTATTACAATCAGCTTTTTGTAATTCTCTTTTAATCTCTCCAGTACATTACCGGTGTCATCTTTCGAAACATCATTCACTGCAATTATCCAGTCAACTTCCTGCGGCAGGTTTTTGATAACACTTTCAATGTGGCGGGAAACATTATAACAAGGTATGACTACAGTAATGATCATTCGTCTTTTCTTTTGTAAATAAATAAACCGGCTGTTTCCTTAAGTTTTATCATACATCTCACTTCTTCATCTTTAGGTGCATAATCAAAGACAAAATATTTTACACCCAGCTGTTTGAGTTTGGGAGAACAAGCATCCATATAGATCGCATAACCATCTTCGTATGCCTGTCTGAACATGACTGTGTCGTTCCAGCCAGCACCATAATAATACTGCGATAGTTGTTTTGAATCCATTGTGATCCACGCATACCTGTTATAGACAGAATCATTTTTTCTAAATGGGTCCAGCACTTTCATGTCTTTCATTGGAGGTACAAATTTTACAGTATTGAATACATCAATTCCTGCTGCCTTAAGCAAATGCGTTAATCGCATGTTCCCAAATAATGCCCATCTTGCTTGTGGGTCTTGTTTATGTAGCTCCATACCCGCCTGGTATAATGGATTTTCCAACACCGGCGCAAGACCTTTTGTAAGAGGATTCACTTTCAGGTTTGTCATGCTAATGCCTGCCAGCAAAAGATAAAGAGCGATCTTAGTATAAGGAAATTCTTTGTAACGTATGAGTAAATAAGCAGCTACGACAATGGCAGTTACAATATTTACTTCCGTACCGGTAAAAAAGTTTTCTGTTGATTGGTTAATATGGGAAGCAACCATTCTTATAAAAATGAATGATGACACCGCTATTATCGCGAATTCTATCCATGAAAATTTTTCGTTCTTCAAATAGGTTTTATTGCTACCCAGAAAACTTATTAGTAAAAAGCAATTGCCAACACCGATGATCGGCAGCATGCGATAAGAAGGCGACATAGAAAACAATGTAATCTTGCTTAGGAAAGCAGGGAAGCCAACCAGCACATAAAGTAAAGTGATAATTAAAAAAATTGACAGGGTAATAAGTACGGGATCTGTTTTCCTGGTTTTAAAAAAGTAATAACCCATTGCATAAAATATAATGGGAAAGAACATGATAGCCCCGCTTGCCTCGCAAATGTTCAGCCACTGCTTTGGTACATGCAGATCCCACATATATATTCCAAAGAATTCAGCAAATAATTTGCCATTCGCCAGATCGCCACCACTGGAAAATCGTCTGCCCGGGTAAACCGTGTTTAGCATCATTGAATACGTGTCTTTAACAAGGGAGTAATAATGGTAGATGAATATTGCGAGTATTACCAGCACTACGCTAAATACGATTGCTTTCAGACGTATGTTTTCTTTGATGCTTGTAAATGCTTTGCGCTGCAAAATAAAGCCGATAAAAAGGAGCAGGTAGAGATATACGAGCGGGACCTGGAAAGCCGGGTATAAATTAAAAATGAATCCGTTTACGCTTAGTATAAAAATCAATCCTGAGATGATCAATGGCCATTTTCTTTTATCATAAAGAAGATAGATGAATGATATGAACATGCCATTCAAATACAACATATGATTACTGATAAAATAGGACCACCATTGTATTCCGCCGGAAAGAAAAATAAAAAAAGTACCGGTTATCGAAAGCCAAAAATTATTTCTTGTTAAAAGCATGAGAAGAAGAAACATGCTTATGATAAAACCAAAAGTGTTGAAGTTCCACGAAAAAGCAAAAGCCCGTTCTACATCAAAAACAAAATAAGACCACAGGTATGGTCGGAAAAGGGTGCTTACATCTTTTACTGGTAAGTTCCAAACAACGGGTGCGTTCGCATCACCCATGGTTGCATTTTGAACGGGCAGGCCCGCATTATACTGTCCAATTTGACCAGTTGCGTTGATCATCCACTCATCCATTCTTATAAACCTCGGCGTGCCGGCAATAACAGATTCAGATTTCTCCAATCCAAAAAACATATCCCAATTGGCAATATTTGAGGTATGAATTTTCAGGGTACTGAGAATTATGTAGAAGATCAATGTGCCATACAAAAAGATCTTTGTCTTCTTATCAAATAAGATCAGGAATGCACTGCTGTTTGAACTTGGTTTGCGGGGACCAGGTACGGAGGCGGGTATGTTTTCAGAAGGTCTATCAGGTACAGGTACCTTCTTTTTTATTTTATATTTTTTCGACATCGTGCCATGAAAATTTTAGAGGGCGTTTCATGGATAGGATGTTTACTTTCGAGGTGGTAAAATATAAAAGATTCAGGAAAGCTGCAAATGTACAAAAGCAGGGCTCTGCTTATCAAGTTACCACTTTAAATTGCCTGGTTTAAAGCATTTAAACTGATCTTTGAGTCTTTTTGATTCGTAATATTTAATTAATTTGGCATCCCTGCGTCCATCATTCCATTATTTAATCCAGTATGGCAAATAAAGAGCAAGCCAGGACAACAGAATCACAACTATTAAAGCCTGTATCGCGACAAAAAGTAAAAATGAAGCGGGATAGATCCTTACTGTCATGGATGGCTCTTTTGGCTGTCCTTACCGCGGTTTGCTTATGGCCCATGTTAAAAAATGAATTTACAAATTGGGATGATGAATATTATGTGGTAAACAATCCGCTTCTTCGGGGGCCTGATTGGAAAGGAATTTTTTCAAAGCAGGTATTAGGCAATTATCATCCACTTACTATTTTAAGCTATGCGTTTAATTATGCGATCTCGGGACTTGATCCTTTCTCTTATCTTTTGGTGAATTATTTATTTCATATTGCTAATACGTTACTTGTATTTTATTTTATCTGGAATATATCCGGGAAAAATAAAATCATTGCTGCCTTTGTGGCGCTTGTCTTTGGCATTCATCCTATGCATGTGGAATCGGTTGCATGGGTAGCTGAACGAAAAGATGTGTTATATACATTTTTTTTCCTGCTATCATTGATACAATATTGGAGATACCTGGTAAGTGGCAAAAGATCTCATTTTTGGATCTGTTTGCTGTTTTTTGCTTTATCCTTATTGTCAAAACCGGCAGCGATCGTCCTCCCTTTTGTCTTGTTATTGCTTGATTACTGGAAAGACCGGCCATTTGTTTCAAAGGTGTTCGTGGAAAAAATACCATTCTTTATTCTTTCAATATTATTTGCCATAATAACCGTAAGCATTCAAAATTCATCGGCAATGGCGGGGCTCAGTATCTTTTCGATCGCTGACCGGTTGTTTTTTGCTTGTTATGTATTGATGACCTATTTCGTTCGCTTTTTTGTTCCCTATCCTTTGTCTGCTTTTCATCCGTTCCCAATAACAAATTTTGCTGGTTGGCCGATCTATCTTTCTCCCATATTTGTTGTTGCATTATTAATTGCTTTATGGTTTTTACGTAAAAATAAAATTGTTGTTTTTGGGATATTCTTTTATGTGATCAATCTATTGCTTGTTCTGCAAATTATTTCTATCGGCCTTACGATCGTGTCTGAAAGATATACCTATGTGCCCTACATCGGTCTTGCATTTATGTTTGCTACATTGATCAGTCGTATAAAATTTATTCCGCAAAAACTGTCAATGGCAGTAGGGGCAGTGGCGCTGATTATATTTGGAGTAATGACTTTTCAGCGTACCAGGGTTTGGAAAAATAGTGGAACCCTATGGACCGACGCTTTGAAAACATATCCAACAACTCCTTATGCAAGAACAAACAGGGCAAACTATTTATCCAGGCTAGCTCTTCGATCCGATCAAAAACCATTTGCAGATAGTATTTATAAAGTTGCATTTCAAGATTGCGCTATCGCTTTGTCTGTAAGACCCGGTCATGCACCTGCCTTCGAGTACCGGGCATACATGTTTTTAGCCAGGCAGCAATTTAAAGAAGCGCTTGCAGATGCAAATCAGCTTGTCAGGTTAAGACCTGCTTACAGGACCGGCTATGATCTGCGGGCAACTTGCTATCATAAATTGAATGAACCTGAAAAAGCGTTAGCCGATTATGCCAAATGTATCGAGCTAAGACCTGATGACCATCGGTCGATGAACAATCGTGGAGATATCTATATGAATTCATTTCAAAAATATAATGAGGCATTGAATGAATTTACAGCTGCTATTAATATAAGACCTCTTGGTAATTATTTTCTTAACCGCTCGATGTGTTATTTTAAAATGAATGATATTACAAAAGCAAGGGAAGATGCATTAAGGGCCCAGGAACGGGGCACAGTACCTACTGCCACCTACAAAGATTCTTTGCAACTTAAATAAAAACAGGTGAAATTCCCCACTAGTTTAGTTTGACGATGGTCTAACGCGATTATGTTAATCCGTCATATTTAAGTAATTTGGAATTTTATAAAGTTGATCCATTTTTTAGTCAATGTCGAAGAAAAAATACGTCAAAATAAAAAAGCCGGGCCCGCCTCAACCTGCTGTGGCCAAAAAGCCCGGGACCAGTTCAAAACAATCTTTAATACCCTGGCTTCTTGCAGCTTTGGGAGTTACAGCGATCTGCTTATTCCCCATGTTGCAAAATGAATTTACTAACTGGGATGATCAATACTACGTTTTAAATAATCGACTATTAAAAGGCCCTGACTGGAATGGAATTTTTACAGAACCCGTGGTTTCAAACTATCACCCGGTAACCATGCTTTCACTGGCACTGAACTATTCAATTTCACAACTTGATCCATTTTCGTATTTACTTTTTAATTATTTGCTTCATCTTCTTAATACAGCACTTGTATTTTATTTCATTTATAAAATTTCCGGGGGAAAAATCGAAGTAGCTTTTTTAACAGCCCTGATCTTCGGAATACATCCTTTACATGTTGAATCTGTAGCCTGGATCGCAGAAAGAAAAGATGTATTATATTCAGTATTTTTTCTGTTATCGTTACTACAATATTGGCGTTTTCTTGAAACGGGAAAAAGAACAGGTTTGTGGATAAGCCTTGTATTTTTTATTCTTTCCTTACTTTCCAAACCTGCAGCTGTAATATTGCCGTTGGTTTTGATCCTGCTTGATTATTGGAAAGGACGACCTGTCAATCGCAGGTCCCTGGTTGAAAAAATACCTTTTTTTGCGGCCGCTATTGCATTAGGCCTCTACACTTATTCAATACAATCGAGAGGCGCTATTGCAGGATTTGACATGTATCCTTTATGGGTGCGCCCTTTTTTTGGATGCTATACCTTGATGATATATTCGATCCGGTTCTTTATTCCATACCCTCTTTCAGCGTTTCATCCATATCCATCTCCTGATGACCTGGGTTCGTTCGTGCTTATATCGCCACTTTTTGTGGTTGGGCTTTTCTATTTTTTATGGCGATTCCGAAAAAATAAGACCATAGTGTTTGGCACCTTGTTTTTCATCATTAATCTGTTGCTGATTTTGCAAGTATTATCTATAGGTTTTACAATAGTTTCAGAGCGTTATACCTATATTCCCTACATCGGGTTAGCATTTATGATCAGCATGCTATTGTATGACGCGAGACATAAATTTAAAAACGCCATCATTATTACAGCAAGCCTTGTTGCTGTGGTGTTTGGATTCATAACATTTCAACGTACTAAAATTTGGAAAAACGGTGGAACATTATGGAATGATGTTATAAGCAAATTTCCGGATGCACCGATGCCAAGGACCGGGAGGGCTGGTTATTTATCTCAGATCGCCGCTGAACTGGGGCCGCAAATGACCAGCACTAGAGACTCAATGTATAGGATAGCTCTTGATGACTGTAATCATGCTGTGAAAATTTCTCCTAATGAACCTATAGCCTATGAAAAAAGGGGACTGATCTACATGGTAATGAAACGAGATACTCAAGCAATGGCTGATGCTACAACGCTGATCAGGTTACAACCTGTGAACGCGATGGGGTATTATATCAGGGGAATGGTTTATTTAAGGTCAAACGAACCGCAAAAATCGTTGGACAATTTTAATCAATCGCTTGCTCTTAAACCTTACAATGATTTTGTACTTGATGCCCGGGGCTCGTTGTTGGTGAATTCATTTCAACGCTACGGTGATGCACTGAAAGATTTTAATATGGCGATAAGCATTAGTCCATTGAAAGGAGGGTTTTATATGAATCGTTCTATTTGTTATTATAAGATGGGCAATATTGCCATGGCGAAAGCAGATGCTCAAAAAGCAATACAATACAAAGCGCAGATCTCTGATTACTACAAAGGTTTATTGGATTCTCATAAATGATTCTTTAAAGTCTCTGGTTACAAATCAGATTGTACAATGGCTAAGAAAAAGACGATAAAACAAACGCAAAGCACGGTTCCAAAAAAAGTTGCTGTAAAAAAGAAGGATTCCGTGGTGCCGTGGGTGTTGTTGATCTGTGGTATTACCGCTGTTTGTTTATGGCCGATGCTGAATAATGAATTCACAAACTGGGATGATGAGTTTTATGTAATCAATAATAAGTTGCTTCGCGGTCCCGATTGGCAGGGCATCTTTTCAGAACCCGTCGTAGGGAACTATCATCCACTTACTGTCATTACCCTTGCATTTAATTACGCAATTTCCGGGACGGATCCTTTTTCTTATTTGCTGGTAAATTATTTGCTTCACCTGATAAATACTGCCCTGGTATTTTATTTTATATGGAACATTAGCAATAAACACCTATTCGTAGCGGCATTTGTGGCGCTGGTATTTGGTATACATCCCATGCATGTTGAATCGGTAGCATGGGTCTCAGAAAGAAAGGATGTTCTTTATACATTATTCTTTATACTCTCTTTAATGCAATACTGGCGATTTTTGAACACGAATAAGAAGTCTCATTTCTGGCTATGCTTTTTATTTTTTGTGTTATCGCTGTTGTCAAAGCCTGCAGCTGTTATTTTACCTCTGGTACTCTTGTTGCTCGACTATTGGAAAGGACGTTCGATCAATCTGAAAGCATTCACAGAAAAAATACCATTTTTTATTTTGTCCATTATAATCGGTATTGTGACAATAAAAATTCAGTCGCCAACCGCTATGGCAGGATTAAGCACTTATTCTGTTGTAGATAGGATGTTCTTTGCTTGTTATACTCTTATGGTCTATTTCTTGCGTTTTTTTATTCCTTATCCATTGTCTGCATTTCATCCTTTTCCTCCAACGGGCAGTAGCTTTGGATGGCCAATACTTATTTCACCATTGTTTGTTGTTGGCTTGCTGCTTGCATTATGGTTTTTACGTAAGAGTAAAATTGTTGTGTTTGGACTTCTTTTTTATGTTATTAATCTTTTGCTCGTGTTGCAGGTTATTTCGATTGGTCTTACGATAGTTTCCGAACGATATACATACGTCCCTTACATTGGTCTTGCTTTTATGGTAGGTATGGCGCTAAGCAACACCAAATACCTGGCACAAAGATCTTCATGGGCAATAGCAAGTGTATTTATTGTTATTATGGGAATAATGACGTTCAGCCGGGCAGATGTATGGCAAAACAGTAATACGCTTTGGACAGATGTTATTAAAACCTTTCCACGGACACCCTATCCAAGGAGTAACCGGGCTAATTATCTTTCGATATTGGCAAGTAAACAGGCAAATAAAAAGACGGCGGATTCATTAAACAGATTGGCGCTTGAGGATTGTAACGTTGCCATTGAAGTACAACCTAATCATGCGGCCGGCTTTGAAAAAAGATCATTGATATACCTTGGTCTTGGCATGCCGGATTCTGCGCTTGCGGATGCGGATGCGTTGGTAAAATATGCTCCCAACAATAAAATAGGTTATGATGTTAGAGGAACAGTTTATTTTGGTCGTAAAGAGCCTCAAAAAGCAATGGAGAATTATAATAAATGTATCGAGATCAATCCTGAAGATCATCGTTCCTATAGCAACAGGGGGACTATCTATATGAATTTTTACCAGCAATATCCCCAGGCTTTAACTGAATTTAATAAAGCAATAAGTATTAACCCGCTTGGCAGTTATTTACTGAATCGATCTATTTGCTATTACCGGATGGGTGACATGGCAAAGGCCAGGGAAGATGCGCTGGCCGCTGCGCAAAAAGGAACGGTGTTGCAGGATAGTTATAAATCTTTGCTGCAATTGAAATAAAAGTGAATAAGTTTTAATGAGCAACAAGAAAAAGATAAGGTCCGGAACCGGCAATACTATGAAGCCGGCAGGTAAACCAGGGCCGGTAAAAAATAAAAAAGATTTGAATCTTCCCTGGCTATTATTAGTGATCGGTCTTACCGCGATCGCATTTTCTCCAATGCTAAAAAATGAGTTTACCAACTGGGACGATGAATACTATGTTATTCAAAACACTTTGTTGCGCGGGCCAGACTGGGCGGGAATTTTTAGCAAGCCGGTTGTTTCAAATTATCATCCCATCACTGTAGCAACACTTGCATTTAACTATTCAATGACCCAACTTGATCCATCTTCCTATTTAGTAACAAATTTATTATTGCATCTTATCAATACTGCGCTGGTATTTTATTTTATCTGGCTTATCTCACGGAAAAAATTATGGGTAGCTGCTTTTTCAGCGATCGTTTTTGGAATTCATCCCATGCATGTAGAATCGGTGGCATGGGTATCCGAGCGAAAAGATGTTTTATATACTTTGTTTTTTCTGCTTTCATTAATTCAATACTGGAGATTTCTTAACGATGGTAAAAACAAAAATCTCATTTACTGTTTCCTGTTCTTTGCATTATCTATTTTATCAAAACCAGCAGCAATAATTCTTCCGTTTGTTTTATTGGCACTTGATTATTGGTATGGCAGAAAGTTTAACCCAGGAGTATTACTGGAAAAGATCCCTTTTTTACTAGTGTCAATAGTTTTTGCTGTTCTCACTTTTAACATTCAATCAAAAACTGCTATTGCCAGCCTGGATTTCTATCCACTATGGACACGTTTCTTTTTTGCTACTTACTCATCCATGATGTACATCGTAAGATTTTTTGTCCCTTATCCATTATCAGCCTTTCATTCTTTCCCATTAACTACCACGATGCCTTTGCCAATGTGGTTGTCACCTGTGTTTATGCTGGCTCTTTTAGCCCTGGTTTGGTTTAAGAGAAAAAACAAATTGCTGGTATTTTCTTTTTTCTTCTTTATGATCAATGTGGTTCTTGTGTTACAGTTCGTCTCAATTGGAGGAACATTGTTATCAGAGAGATATACTTATGTGCCTTATATTGGCATCGCATTTTTAATTGGCATGTTGCTGGATAGATATTCCGTGTCAATGAATAAATTATCCGTATGGGGAATACCTGCTGTTGCATTGTTAGTATTCAGCATTATTACATTTCAGCGAACAAAAGTTTGGAAAAACAGTGAAACGCTTTGGACAGATGCTATAAAACATTTCCCCGATGCACCTGTGCCGAGGACTAACCGTGCTAATTACCTTATAAGCACCTCTACAGGCGTTAAGGATAAAGTGAGACAAAATGAAATGTTGCAAACCGCACTGGAGGATTGTAATGTGGCGCTGAAAACAAATGCTAATCACGCAAAGGGATATGAGAACAGGCAGAATATTTATTTAAGACTTAATAAAGACTCTTTAGCCTTAGCTGATGCCAATTCATTGATAAGGCTGGAGCCACGAAACAGGTTAGGCTATTATACTAAGGGGTCAGTTTATCAGCGATTCAATATGCCTGATTCTGCGTTGGTATCCTTTAATAAATGCCTGGAAATAAGTCCAAACACTGACTTTGCCCTAAACAACCGCGGAAGTATTTTATTCAATAATTATCAAAAGTACAGTGAAGCATTAGCGGATTTCAACAGGGCTATCCAGATTAATCCGAGCGGTGACTATTATCTCAACAGGTCATATTGTTATTACCGGTTGGGCCAGATCGATAAAGCAAAAGCCGATGTCAGTGTGGCTCTTCAAAAAAATATCCCGGTGCCTGAAAATTACAGGCAGCTATTAAATCTTTAGTTTATTGAATTCCTAAAGAGGCCGCATATTCTGCATTTAGCTGAATACCTGCCCTCTTTGCCGTCAGGGCATCGTTGCGGGCATTCTCAATATTATTAAGATTTTTGTAGGCGTATGAACGATTTAAGAAATAAACAGCCTGCGGTTCTATTTGAATGGCAGTAGTAATGTACCGAACGGCTTCCTGGTTGTTACCCAGCATCCGATAACATTCGCCAATGGTATTTGTGACATCGGGGTCATTTGGCTGATAACTTAAGAACCGCTGCCAGTCTTTTATTGCTTCTTCATACCTTTTCAGGCTCATAAAAGTTATGGCCCTGTTACTGTACGTTGGTTTATAATCTGATTTCTGTTCAAGCACTTTGGTAAAATAATACAAAGCTGAATCATACATGCCTCTCCTTGCATACAATGCGCCCATATTATCCAATGCAACGTAGTAATTTGGTTTTATAACCAGGGCTTGCTTATAATCGACAATGGCATTGGCAAATTTATTTTGATCCATATAAATATTTGCCCTGTTGTTATATGATTCATGATCTATTGCATTTAATTTAACAGCCTCGGTATAGTAGTCAATTGCTTTTTGATAGTTTTTATTTGCTTCGGCATATTTCAAATTGGCTTCTTGTTCCCTTTTTGCATTTTTATCAATGTCGGCTTCATTTCTGAGCTTGTTTGCATCTCTTCTGAAAAGTGTTGCTCTTGCACTGTATGCTCTTGAGCAGGGCTGATTCTTAATAACATTATCCCAAAGCGTTTCCCCGCTCTTCCATGTTCGTGTTTGAAAAAAAGATATGACAGAAAAAATAATGGTGACGGGTATAAGAACTGCATAAGCTTTCGTCATATTGCCTTTGGCAAATCTGTCCAATAGACAACCGGCAATAAAGAATAAACCAATATAGGGTACATAAGTATATCGTTCGGCGATCACGGCGCTACCGACCGAGAAGATCTGTAATACGAGTAAAAGGTTAACGATGTAAAAGGCGATACCAAAAGCAACAAACCTGTATTTTTTCCAGGTGAAATAAGTTACTGCGGCAAGTAATAGGGTGAATACCGGGGCTACATAATAAACAGGAGGCAGGTTTTCATTTAAAGGAGGAAACGGATAAAAGGCAGATAGTTTATATGGAACGATCATTTTGACGAAGTACATCATGATGCCATAAAATCCGAATAAGATATTTTTAGCAAGGCCAAAATATTCTTCACCTGTAGCACCAACTGTTTTCTGTGCATTGATCGTTAGCAAACCCATTATTATAGCCGGGATAAAAAATGGGATCTTATCGGTAATGAGTTTGAAAGAGAACTGGCGTTTCCTTAAAATATCTATGCAAAATAAGGATACAGGAAAAATAACGGCGGCAGGTTTAGACATTAGCGATAATATGACAAATAATAAAGTGAGCCAGTATTGTTTTTTGGAACTAGTGTCAATGTATTTGGTATATGCAATATGACCCGCAATAAAGAAGAGTGCATACAAAACATCTTTTCTTTCTGATATCCACGCCACGGATTCGACATGCAGCGGATGGATGGCAAAAAGTAACGAGGTAACCACTGCAATAAGCGAATTATTCTTTGAAAGTAAAAAAGCCAGCCTGTAAACGAGATAACAATTGACAAGGTGGAAAATGATATTAAATAAGTGATAAGACCATTCATTGTCTTCACTGATGGCAAAGTTCAAAGCAAGGCTGAACATGGTCAATGGATGATAATTGCCTTGTACCGGGGTTGTAAACAGCTCAGGGAGCCTGCTAAGGTCACGGATCAAATAACTGTTCTCGCCAACATAATCAGGGTCGTCCCAGTTAACAAAGCCTGCAGATAAAGCAGGTATATAAATAATGAATGTTACAATAAGAATGAGTGGTATGTGCCAATTCGGTATAGGGGCAATTCTTGGTTTAACTATTTTTGTGTGAGAATGCTTCTCTATTTTTTTCTTCTTTGCCATAACAATTTATTGCCGCGGTAAATTATTAAAATAAACTGATTTTATTAAAAGATAAAAATGCAAAGAAACATGAATACTCCTAATAAAATTACCTGAAATATATAAAGAAAAAATCCTCCGTTTTACCGGAGGATTTTAATTATCTGAGTTTTTCGTTTACCAGATTAGTTCGGACTCAACACAACACCTCTTGCATTGTATGATCCAACAGATACTGTATACACGATCCTTGTTCTGTAAACAGCTGGGACATTGTAAGGAACCCAAACGTCTCTACTGGCGACGACATCTCTTTTCATTTCACCGATCTTAACGCCATCGATAGTATAGAATCCGATCAATGCTTGCCCTGTTACAGGAGAATTAATTCTCAAGGAGAAATTCTCTTCGTAAGGATTAGGGAAGGCAGTTACGGCCAATGCAGGACTTGCAGTTGATGTAGCCACTCTGCCATCACCAGGTGTTGGATCAGTTGGAGGACATGGTGCAACATTCCATCCGATGAAGATCTTACATTCGTCAAACACTTCATTGATCGCACCAGCAGCGCCAGCGATATCACTTAATGATGCGCCGTTTTCTGAACCAACAACACCATCAACGTTTGCTAATGCCCTGTTTGCAAGATCAAATAATCCGGCAACAGTCTTTGGTCCAACTATTGCATTCACAACAGCTGCTGATATTGTTCTGTATGTGTATTCGTTCTCAACGCTTATCAGGTTGTAAGGCGAAGAAGTATTATAATGACAGATCCTTTCTTCAGGAATATCTGAACCACAACCACCAACAGGATCTGCAGTTGCCAATACACCTGCCTGGAGTGGGAACACTCCAAGATCAGAAGGACTAGTAATACCAATATTCAATCCAAGTGTGATGGTTTGAGCAAGAAGAACGTTTTTAATTCTTCCTTGACCATTCACCAAGGAATTTGGCAAGTCGCAGATATCAAAGTTACCGGCTGGCAATTCTTTGGCAGGGCCACCACCTGGCAAAGCTGCAATAACACAGCTGGCATCACCTGTTCCGATCACTATGGAATGTCCTGGCTTACCAACAGTCAATGTGCCACCCCAGTTTGCAATTGATTGGTTGATCAACGCCGTTGTTGACATACTGTTATCACCATCACAATCCTGGCCACCAGCGTTGCCATAAGCACCCTGTGTATATGTACAGATAGCTTCACAACATTTCACCCTGATAGTTTGTGTATATGTAGCTGTGTTGCCACATGCGTCTGTTGCTTTCCAAGAACGGGTCACTATTCTCTTGAACGCATTTGTTACTGAACATACAAGGTTATTATCAGTTGTACCCGTAGATACTACTGTAGCTGATCCGCACGCATCTGTTGCAGTTGGGTTAACAACAGCAGGTATTTCCTCATAACATTCAATATCCACACTTGCCGGAGCACCAACGAATGTCGGAGGAGTAAGATCAGCGATCCATCTTACAGTACGTGATGTTGTAGATGTATTGTTACAGCCATCTCTTGCAGTGAATGTCCTCGTTTGTGAACGATTACATCCATTGCTTGCAACAGCGCCATCAGTTTGAGTTATAGTTACAGCACCGCATGCATCAGTTGCAGAAGCGCTACCCAATGAACCCGCAGGATTAGCCGGGTTACAGCCAAGATTTACATCTGTATAGCTACCTGCAAATGCAGGAGGAGTAACATCAGCGATCCATCTTACGGTACGTGATGTTGTGGACGTATTCAGACATCCGTCAGTTGCAGTGAATGTTCTTGTTCTCCAACGAGCACATCCATCAGACTGAACAGCGCCATCAGAAGAAGTAATAGTTACTGCACCACAAACATCAGTTGCAGTTGCAGAACCAAGTGCACCATCAGGATTAGCCGGGTTACAACCAAGATTCACATCAGCATAGCTGCCTGTAAATGCAGGAGGAGTAACATCCACGATCCATCTTACAGTACGTGATGTTGTTGATGTATTGAGACATCCGTCAGTTGCAGTGAATGTTCTTGTTCTAGAACGGTTACATCCGCTTGACTGAACAGCACCATCAGAAGAAGTAATAGTTACTGCACCACAAACATCAGTTGCAGTTGCACTACCTAA
>DASUTO010000328.1:0-6411 GCA_036374555.1 Chitinophagaceae bacterium | reverse complement strand
CAGAATTAAAAACGCCGGATGCACAAAGAAAGTAAGATTCACGGAGTCTTCCTTGGTTTCGCTGTGCCACCTACGACGCTGTCTTTCAAAATCGCTATCCCGGCCTCCCCGGTTTTGGTGATAAAAAATTGTAACTTTTCGAAGTTATTTTGTTCCATAAAGATCATCAAAATGAAAATACTTCTCTTTGTCATAGCCGCAATGATCGCAGCATTTGCATTATTTGCTTTTCGTTTTGATAGCAAACAAAAGCAAACAGTTTCTTCGAAAAATCTAATTGATTTCAAAAAGAAAAATATTATTCGCTGCAGCCCCGACTGGAATGAATTAAAAGATTGGCTGGAAGAAACAAGCATCCCTCCTATTCCCGGTGCAGGAATTCATAAATGGAAAATCTCAACAAAGAATGACAGTGCCCAGTTCTATTTTAACCAGGGCATTAATATGTATTATAGCTTTCACATTATTGAAGCAATGGCTTCTTTTAAAAAGGCTGCTAAGTTTGATGAAAACTCAGCTATAATTTATTGGGCGCAGGCTCTGAGTTATGGCCCGAATATAAATGACTATGGTTATCGTGCCTCGCCTGAGGCATTAACGGCATTGAATAGAGCAAAAGAACTATCGTCCAATGCCACTGAGCTTGAAAAAGCATTGATCGATGCAACCTCCGTTCGATATACCGCAGATTCGGCAGATGCAACAAGGGCAAAACTGAACCAGGATTATACAGACATGATGAAAAAAGTTTATGAAAAGTTTTCGTCGAATGCAGATGCAATGGCATTATATGCCGATGCAATGATGCTTCAGCATCCATGGGATCTTTGGTTTCCAGATGGTACGCCGAAACCATGGACGCCACATATAAGAGAGGTGTTAGAAAAAATATTGGCAAAAAATCCTATGCACCCTGGTGCTAATCACTATTATATTCATGTGATGGAACCATCACCATATGCCGCAAAAGCTTTGCCGAGCGCAGAACGTTTGGGAAAAACAAACCCCGGACTTTCGCATGTTGTGCATATGCCTTCACATATCTATCTGCGTACTGGTCTGTACCAAAAAGGTATTGATGTAAATATCAAAGCAGTCAACAGCTATCGTCAATCAATTCAGTTATATCCCGGTGTTACAGCAAATGATTTTATTTATATCATCCATAATGAGCACATGAAAGCAAATAATGCGATGATGACCGGGAATTACAGATCTTCCGTGGCGGCTGCTGAAGATGTGAGAGCCAGCATACCCAGCGACTATCTTTCAATTCCGGCACCTGTTGGGAACGTAGTTCAATATATTTATACCACACCAATATTTGTCCAACTGCGCTTTGGAAAATGGGACGACGTATTGCAAAATCCTCAACCGGCAAAAGAACATATCTATGCAAATGTTCTTTATCATTTTGCAAGAGGGGTTGCCTTTTCAAGAAAGAATGATCGTGATGCAGCTTCAAAAGAATTGGATGCCATGCGTGAATTTATGAGAGACAGTTCACTTAGTATTCCGATGAGTCCGTTTTCTGCCCCATCCGTTGGCGCAGATGTCGCCCATTTTTTATTACTCGGTATTATTCATGAGGATAAAAAATTGTATGATGGTGCGGTTAAATATTATAAAATGGCAGACTCTGTCGAAGCTTCGATGGTGTACAATGAACCGAGGGACTGGTTATTGAGTCCTAAACATTATCTCGGTCATGCTTATTTACTCAAAGGTGATGGTGCCAATGCGGAAAAAATTTTCAAAAAGGATCTATTGAATAATAACGAAAATGGTTGGGCCCTCTACGGGTTGTACAGATCTTATGTATTACAAAAGAAAACTGCGGAAGCCTCAAAAGCTATGGCAAGATATAAAACTGCATTTGCAAAAGCGGGCATAAAGATCACTTCGTCGGTTTATTGATAAAATTATTTTTTATCATTTTTTACCCCTCACAATAAGTGGCACGGTTTAAGTGGTAGATAATTTTTCGTATTGAAAAAATATTTCGCCCTGGAAACTATTATAAGCACTCCTTCACCACTTGAGTTTTTTTTCATCTCAAAACAAATTAACTATGAACAAAAGAATTAACGGGGTGCTTGCAATACCGTTGGCAGTGTTTTTTTTAATTGCTTCGGTAACATCCTGTAAACAAAAAACCAGTGACGCCGATCTTAAAACGGCCGTTGAAAAGTCGTTTGCCGGAACTGGTGGTAGTTTGTCCGGAGCTAACGTTGATGTAAAAGATGGCGTAGTCACACTTACCGGGCAAGTACAGACCGAAGCTGAAAAAGCATCGGCGGAAACATTCGCCAAAGGGATCAATGGTGTAAAATCTGTTGTCAATAATCTGACAGTGGCTCCTCCTCCATCTGCGCCGGTTGTAATTACCGCCGATGATCCATTAAAGACAAGCGTAGACGCAACCATCAAAACCTATCCTGGTGTATCAGCTACCGTTCAGGACGGGGTTGTTACATTGACCGGCCAGATCAAAAGAGACGATCTCCAAAAATTAATGATGGCTTTGAATACGCTAAAGCCAAAGAAAATTGAAAACAAATTAACCATAAACTAAAGGAGGCTATTATGGCATTAAAAGACAAATACCGTGAAGTAGTGAGTGCCGCCAGCACAGCTGGCGTTACCAACCTCCAGGTGAGGGAACAGGATAACGTGCTTTACATTGATGGCGTAGCTCCATCAGAAGATGTAAAAAAAAGATTGTGGGATATCTATGGAAAGATCGATCCCGATTATCGTGCAGCTGACATGGTGATGAATATAGCTGTTGCAAAAAGCAACGGAGGTACTAAAGAATATACAGTCGTAAAAGGAGATAGTCTTTCCAAGATCGGTAAGCAGCTGGGCGTCAAATGGAGGGATATTTATGAGGCCAACAAAGACAAGATCAAAGATCCTGATCACATTGAGCCAGGTTGGAAGTTAAAGATCCCTGGATAAAAAAAATTCAAAGCCTGTTCACTCAACAGGCTTTTTTCATAGAACGCTTATCTCCTGGGATAATATTCAAAAATGAGGGAGACCGAATAGGCTGTTGTCTCATCAACAGGGTCTTTATAAGAAAGCACGAGTTTTATATTTCTTCTTGAAGATGTGATTTCTTTATCTTTTTCATAAAAATAACTGGACTTGCCGGATTCTTCCTTAGATACTTTATAAACATGGGTGGCGGTAAACTCTTCTTTTAATTTTTTAAATATCTTTTTATAGAAGTCCCTGAATTCAAGCCGGCTGCCGTTATAATACGCATCGGTAAAATTAAAAATGAACTCAATATTTCTTCCATAGTCTTTGATCCTCCCTTCTTCTCCGCAAATGCTGAAATCAGAAAAATAAGTTTTGACCAATGATATCTTATCCTCTTTTGATTTGAACTTTTCAACGATATTATCAAATGAGTTATTTACTTCTGCTAATTCTTTCTTAATGGTCTTGCACTCAGGCAGATCTTTCGTTTGAGCAAAAAATAATTTTGAAATAAATATGCATGCTAATATTAGCAATAGTTTTTTCATACATAAGATTCAACGAAAGTATTCTATTCCCGGATTCTATACTATAAGCACAATGTAGTATTTGTGGCTTTTCATGAAATCGCCTTTTTATCCCGTAGGGATAAAATATCGGTAGAGAAGATTATAATGTTCATTAAAGACGTTCGACCCCTGACGGGGTCGTTATCTTTTTGCTTATTTGTTCTACCGATATTTGACTCCTACGGAGTCAATAAAACTAAGCACTTTTACTATTATGCTGAATAGAGTTTTCATACATAAGATCCAACGAAAGTATTTTATTCCCGGATTCTATACTATAACCACAATGTAGTATTTGTGGCTTTTCAGGAAATCGCCTTCTTACCCCGTAGGGATAAAATACGGTAGATAAAATTAAAATTTCATTGCAGCACTCCGTAGGAGTGCAACATGATATATAAAAAAAGTTCGACCCTGGCGGGGTCGTTATCCATGTTACCTCACGTGGTTGCAGCCCCTGACTTATACGCTTTAAAGTTATTCCAGGAGATCTTTCTATTCAGGAAGATCACAAAAACAGCCAGTAAAAAATAAACGGCATACTCTCCTGCTATGCTCAAAAAAGTTTTTTCTTCGAAATACCTGCCACGATCTGAATAATCAAATAATACAAATGCCAAAATAGGTATCACCGTGAAGACCGAACAGCAAAAAAAATAAATAGTTTCCGGGCCTTTGCCGTTATTGGATTTGATCCTGGCATTGACAATCCCGTTTATTAATAAGAGAATACCAAAAACAAAAGGGACCAGCGTTCCGCTTCCGTAAAAAAGCAATTGAACAAATTCACCAGCTTCATAGTCTTTTGGCGAAATAAAATAAGTCAAGAGACCAAGTGCACAGAGGAAAATGATCACTGAGACGATGGAAACAACAAATGATTTAAAGATCATAAAACTATTTGTCCAGGTTCTCGCAACCTTTCACAAAATCACTCACCAGGTAACTTACCAGCTTTCCACTCGTAGCATCCGTCCTTCCATCCGATAATCTTGTGGCGCCTTCGCAAATATGAAGATAAGCAGGCTTGCTTTGGGCCGCAGTAAATGTAATATACTGCCTTGCATGATTTGGTAAAATACCAACGGGTGTCATAGCGCTGCTCAATGTATGCTCGATACAATCAATATCAAGATCTATCCCCGTGAGAGTGTCTTCAGTGAAATCTGTAGCATGAGCAACAGCCTGTATGAAATTTCTTTTCTCATGCACAAAAATGTCTTCGTAGGTAAGAATATCAATAAAAGGATTATTTACAATATCGATCCAGACATTCTGAGGTAAGTAGTTCTCATGCAGACCGACGATACAATATTTTTGTAGATATCCATCTTCTTCCGCATAGCGGAATGCATTGCCGCTATGTCTTCCTTCCATCGGGCGGTAATCTGAATGTGCATCAAGGTTGATGCAATTGATCTGTGCTAACGGTATAACACCGGCTTTGTGCCATCCTTTCGCCGTTCCTTTTATCAATGGATAAGTATTATTATGTCCGCCGCCGATAACGAGGGGGATCTTTTTTGCTTCTGTGATCATCTTTGCCAGTTGCTCCACTTCATCATCCACCTTATTCACTGCATGCCGGTAGGCTTCTATCTTTTCATCATTGGTCCTTGCAGTCGTATCGATCAGGTATTGTATATCGCCAAAATCAAAATGACCAAGGAGCAACACTTCTGCCCCATCGAAAAAATCATTGCTTTGAATATTTAAGAATGATTGCAAAAACGGGATCCACAACGTATCTGTTCCCCCGATCCCTAAATTCCCTTTAGCCCCGAGGTCTTCGGGCACGCCAAACAAAACATATTTTGCAGTTGATGTTGCTAATGATCCTGTAATATCACTTGTATCCCGCACAACCTGTAATCTCTCACCGAGCTTTGTTTCAAATCGCCTGATCCTTGTCAGTGATAAAATATCCTGTTTATTATAAATTTTTAAATGAAGCATAGAGTTTTGTTTCTTAACTGGTTCAGTTGCTTCTTTTACATTTTGTTTTTCCATATTCCAGAATTGACTCTTAAAGCTATTGATTTTACCTTAATCCCAACCAGGTTTTTGAATTTGTGAATAAACCTGAACTAAACCCGTCACCCTCTGGAAATAAAAATATTGTTACATTTAGTTACAAGAATAAGACAGCCATGAAAAAACTTTATCTATTCATCATCCTTCTTAACGCCTGCCTGGTGGGGAAAGCTCAAAGCTGGCAGGATACCGTTTCACAAATAGAAAAACTTTTTGCGAGGTATAAACCAGGCAAACCCGGGGCACAACTCGCTATTAGCAGAAATGGGAAAATAATTTTTTCAAAAGCCTGGGGAATGGCCGACCTGGAACATAATGTTCCCCTGACCACCGAATCGATCACGGAAGCCGGATCAGTATCAAAACAATTTACAGCTGCTGCTATTTTATTACTGGAACAGCAAGGCAAACTATCATTGGATGATGATCTAAGGAAATATGTACCGGAGTTGCCGGATTATGGATACAAAATATCACTCCGTCATATGATGCAGCATAAAAGTGGTTTAAAAGATTGGGGAGCCGTGGCAGCTATTGCAGGTTGGCCCAGGACCACCAAGACATACAATAATGAAGATGCCTTATATATTATAAGCAATCAAAAAACACTGAACCATAAACCGGGTGATGAATATATTTATAGCAATTCTAACTATAACCTGTTTGCCATTATAGTGCAGCGGGTAAGCGGTATGAGCCTGGCAGAATACACCCGTAAATATATTTTCGAACCGGCAGGTATGAAGCACACCCAATGGCGTGATAATTATAAAAGGATCGTTCCAAACAGGGCCATAGCTTATTCAAGATCCGGATCGGG
>DASUTO010000327.1:0-10420 GCA_036374555.1 Chitinophagaceae bacterium | reverse complement strand
ATTATTTCCTTTAGCGCCTTTTAACTCTATAAATTTTCCATTGCCCTTTCTCCTTTCTTCCGGTACGGCAATTTTATGATGACCATTCAGGTAATTGGCCGTTAGGGTATTAAGCTTGAGCATTTCCTGCGGAATACCCTGCGCAACAATTTTTCCGCCATGAAAACCGGCTTTAGGCCCAATGTCAATCAAATGATCTGCTGATAACATAATATCCTTATCATGCTCCACCACCAACACGCTATTGCCAATATCACGAAGATTTTTTAATGCATCGATCAGGCGATGATTGTCACGTTGATGTAAACCAATCGATGGCTCATCAAGAATATATGTAATACCCTGTAATTGCGAACCGATCTGTGTTGCCAGTCGTATTCTTTGTGATTCGCCACCACTTAATGTTTTTGAAGCACGGTTGAGTGTTAGATATGTTAACCCGACATCTAAAAGAAATTGTAGCCGTTCCCTTATTTCTTTTAAAACATCTTTCGCAATGTTTTTCTGTTTGTCTGTAATTCTTAATTCAATACCGTCAAACCATGCAGCAAGATTATCGAGGTTCATTTCGCCCAGCTGCGAAATATTTCTTCCTAAAATTTTAAACCAAAGACTTTCTTTTTTTAACCTGGCTCCATTACAGGTACTGCAAGTCTTTAATGTTGTAAATTGTTGTACCCAATCTCTTAAAAACTCCGTACTGCTGGTTGAAACAAACCATCTTTTCAGCATGGGGACTATTCCCTCGTAGCTTCCCGTGTATTCATGCGGTACGGTTTCATCTGCCGCATCCACTTCCATTGTTGAGTTAATGTTCTTATCGCCAAATAAAAGTAGATCCAACTGTTGCTTTGGTAGCTTACCCACAGGTGTGTCTAATTTTATTTTATATTTCCTGGCAAATTCTACCACTTGTTGAAATACACTGGCATCTCTCTCCTCACCCAATGGCGAAATACCTCCCTCCTTTACACTTAGCGTTTTATCGGGCAATACCAGGTCAAGGTCAATTGTAAAAATATTTCCAAGTCCTTTACAAGTAGGGCAGGCTCCATAAGGTGAGTTAAAAGAAAATGAATTAGGCGATGGTTCTTCATAACTGATGCCCGTATCTTCACACATCAGCTGCTTACTGTATTGGACAAGATGTTTGTCATCAACTAATAAAAACATCAGATCTTTTCCAAGCTTCAAAGCCTGCTGGACGCTTTGGCTAAGCCTTGCTTTCAGATCATCAGTAACCTGTAGCCGATCAACGACTAATTCTATGTCATGTATCTTATAACGATCAACCTGCATCTTGGGAGCCAGGTCTTTGACTTCACCATCAACTCTCACTTTTAAATAACCTTTTTTACGAACATCTTCAAACAATTCCCTGTAATGACCTTTTCTCCCTCGTACTAATGGTGCCAGCAATGAGATCTTTTTATTCTTATATTTTTTAAAAATATTATCTACAATTTCTTCTTCACTCCATTTTACCATTGGCTTGCCTGTGTTGTAAGAATAGGCTTCCCCTACCCTGGCAAATAATAGTCGAAGGAAATCATAGATCTCCGTAACTGTGCCAACTGTTGACCTTGGATTTTTGTTCGTAGTTTTTTGTTCAATCGAAATGACTGGTGAAAGCCCGGTGATCTTATCAACATCAGGTCTTTCCATGTCGCCAATAAATTGCCGTGCATAAGCGCCGAAGGTTTCCATATAACGGCGTTGACCTTCCGCATAAATAGTATCAAAAGCAAGTGATGATTTGCCACTACCACTGATGCCGGTAATAACGACCAATTTATTTTTAGGAATAGAAATATCAATGTTCTTGAGGTTATGCACTCTTGCTCCATGCACCTCGATGGCTTCATGATTTATTTCTTCAACCGTGATACCGTTATCTTTTGATTTCGCCATAGTAAAAAGGGGAACGAAGATAGTAACAATAATGCGCCGGTATTATTTCCTTTCAAACAACCGTTTGCTAAAAATGTCCATAGGACTCCTTTGGAGGAATTTGTGATTTGTTTTTGGAATTTTCCTGCTTCTGCAGTTATCTTTGCGCCAGCTCTTAAAAAATTATATACCGGATGCTTATCAAGAAAGGCTGAGGGATATGGCCCGATGAAGCCTTGACAACCTCCCTGCTTTGCTCAATTTATTTTAGCAAACTAAGGAAAGGTGCCAATTCCATCCGCCGCCGCGGAATAGATAAGTCAGCGTTAAAGCTTAAAAATGGTCTTCAAAATATTAAAAGCTCACCTGATTTATCGGGTGAGCTTTTTGTTTTATAACATTCAAGACTATAAATATTTTAATTTATAAAAAATAGAAAATGAGTTATCACAAGAATCTAACGATCGGTTTATTTGGCTTTGGTGTTGTGGGCGAAGGACTTTACCATATCCTGAACCAAACGCCTTCGTTAAAAGCTACAATAAAGAAAATCTGTATCAAGCACCCCGGTAAAAAAAGAAATGCCCCGTCTGAATTGTTTACGACCGAAAAAAACGAATTACTTTTTGACCCGGAAATAAATGTGATCGTCGAAGTGATCAACGAAACAGAAGCGGCATTTGAGATCGTAACAACAGCCTTAAAAAATGGAAAAGATGTAGTAAGCTCCAGTAAAAAAATGCTGGCTGAAAATATGCCTGAACTTTTAGGTCTTCAAAAACAAACCAAACTTTCTCTTTTATATGAAGCGGCTGCCTGTGCTTCAATACCCATTATCAGGAATCTGGAAGAATACTATGATAATGACCTTGTGCAATCTGTAAAGGCGATTGCTAATGGCACCACCAATTTTATTCTTACAAAAATGTTTGAAGATAAATTAGAATTCAAACAGGCATTATTACTGGCCCAGCAATCTGGCTTTGCAGAAACGGATCCTACGCTGGATATAGAAGGATATGATGCCTTAAATAAATGGACGATCTTATTGAATCATTCTTATGGGATCATCGAACGACCAGAAAATATTGTTTTTACGGGAATTCAAAATATCAATCAAAATGATGCGGCAGTGGCAAGAGAAAAACATTATGAAATAAAATTGGTAGCACAGGCAAAAAAACTTAAAAATGGCGGTGTTGCTGCTTTCGTTTTACCTCAATTTGTAAACCAGCACGACCAGCTGGCATTTGTGAAAAATGAATACAATGGCGTGGTGATCGAAAGTGGCTTTTCCGATAAACAATTCTTTTATGGAAAAGGAGCCGGCAGTTTCCCCACAGGTTCCGCAGTGTTAAGTGATATCTCCGCTTTGCGATACGATTATCATTATGAATACAAAAAACTTTATCATCACCAGCCTAACCAGCTTACAGAAGATTTTTATTTGAAAGTCTATATTAGTTTTGACAATAACGCATTAATCCCAAAAGAAAAGTTCGAATGGATCGAAGAATGGCACGCAGACCTGAACCGCAATTACCTTGTTGGTGTACTACCTTTCTCAGAACTTAAAAACTCAAAATGGTGGAAAGCAGATAATGTATCAGTTATTCTTGCGCCGGAACCAATAATTGAAGATGTTGAAATAAGGAAATTGAAAAAGAAAAGCCTGGAACTAGCTGGTATTACATTATGAGAGATGCTGAACTCGCATTACTTTTGTAAAAATCTTTCTATCCTTGCAGGAAAGACCCGCAAATAATTTCGGCATCGCCTTTATTTTAGCAACCATCATTGCCATTGGCACAGGCATATTAATTCTCGCTCTTGGAAAAAACGGATCGTTTCAGCTCATTAATAGTAATCACAATGAAATAGCTGACCAGGTTTTTAAATACTTCACGCATTATGGTGATGGGTTAATGTGGGCTCCATTAGGCATTTACTGTTTCCTTTATAGAAGGAAATATTTTATTACAGTTGTCGCAGGAGTTCTTATCTCCACCATTTTAGCACAGTTTTTAAAACGTGTTGTCTATCCTGATGAATTAAGACCGATCAGCTATTTATCTGAAATTTTTCCTGTTCATGTTGTTGATGGCGTTACAATGCGAAAGGTTCATAGTTTTCCTTCCGGGCACACCACAACAGCTTTCGCTATGGCACTTATTATGGCTTATATAATAAATAGAAAAGCATGGTCCGTGATTCTTCCTTTACTGGCTTCGTTAGCTAGCTATTCAAGAGTCTATTTAGCGCAGCATTTTCCTACCGATATTTTCGCAGGCATGTGTATTGGGATCGTCTCTGCTATTATGTCCCTGCTGATCTATCGAAAATTTGTCAGGTACCTCAACGAAAAAAGCTCTTCAAAAACGAAACTCGCTTAACTTAATCGGAAATAGTAGACGAGGGTTTTACAGCTCAGGCTGCAATCTTGGATGGATCTGAGGTAATTTTCTTGGCTTCTTCGCTTTTAGGAACATTGTTGAAAAAAATCAGGTTCAAGACCTGCCATAAAGTATGGACCACAATGCTCACATCCATACGAAAACTAAGATTTTGGATGTAGACCGAATCATAATAAAATCTGGAAACAATAGTATAGGAGTCTTCCGCAGGACCGCGAAACCCTTTTACCTGGGCTAAACCAGTTATACCAGGCCTCACCACGTTCCTAAACTTATAATCCTGAATGTATTCGGAAAACCTGTTACAGTCTGCAAACATGTGGGGTCTTGGGCCCACAATACTCATATCGCCTATGAAAACGTTTATAAACTGAGGCAACTCATCGAGGCTGGTCTTACGGAGAAATTTACCCAGGGTCGTTACTCTATAATCGTTTTCGCAGGCAATATGTTTGTCAGACTGCTTGTTAGGAATCATTGTTCTGAACTTGATACATCCAAAACTTCTTAAGCCCCTGCCCACACGTCGTTGGATAAAAAAAACGGGCCCTTTTGAATTTATTTTGATCGCTACCGCCATAATGGGCACAAGCCAACTTAACAAAAACATAATAACAACTGCGGAAAAAATAATATCAAAAGACCTCTTACAAAGAAGAAAGATCTCTTTATTGTCAATACAATTACGGAATGGCTTTTTTTCCGTCTCTGCATTAAAGTATGACTTGATCTCTTGGTTAATGGTTATCATCAGTTTTTTCATTAGATACTTACATCATGGGGTGTGATCGTCATTCACCGAATTTGGCAAATGTATTGGTTTCAAGCTTTTTCTCAATACCCTAAAAGTGGTATTTATTGTTAAAAAAATCTAATCTAATTTTTCTTCTGTCCTTTTGACAATATAATTTATTAAAACGTTGCTCAAGATCAATTCTAATTTTCTACATTTCAATGTAATGTTTGGCTAGACTCTGAATTTCCTGATTAGTTTAAAGATGCAAATCAGAATACATTACATATGCAGATGTCAAATCAATCCTAATATTTCTTGGTACTTTCGCACCACCCAAAAAACCAGGTTAGCTTAAAATATTCATGAAAATTGGCATTCTTGGCACTCGCGGTATCCCGAATACTTATGGAGGATTCGAACAGTTTGCTCAATACCTTGCTGAAGGGCTTGTAGAGAAAGGCCATGCGGTCTCAGTCTATAATTCCAGCAATCATTCATACAAACAACCGTTTTGGAAGGAAGTTCAAATTATTCATTGTTCCGATCCCGAAAATAAAATTGGGACGGCCGGACAGTTTATATATGACTTCAATTGTCTTCGCGATGCTGGCAGAAGAGATTTTGATATCCTATTGCAGTTAGGATACACCAGTAATGCGGTTTGGCATCGTTACTGGCCAAAAAATGCTATCAATATAATAAATATGGATGGGCTTGAATGGAAGCGGGCCAAGTACAATAAGCTCACTCAACGATTTTTGAAATGGGCTGAAGGTCTGGCTGCAAGTCGTGCGGACATCCTTATTGCCGATTCGATCGGCATCCGTGATCATATTCAAAGGGAATATAAAAAAAATGCTTTTTATATTCCGTATGGCGCTGACATTCCGGAAAATTTTCCAACCTCTGCTTTATCAAAATTCAACCTGGAAGCAAATAAATATTATTTACTTATTGCCCGAATGGAACCTGAAAATAATATTGAAACAATCATACAAGGTTATAAGCAATCTGAACAACATTACCCTTTAATTATAGTTGGAAGCACTCAAAATAAGCATGGACAATTTCTTTTAAAAAAATATTCTTCGGAATTTATACAATTCCCTGGTGCCATTTATGATCAAAACGAAATAAATTCTCTCCGCCACTTTTCAACCATATATTTTCATGGGCATTCTGTCGGCGGCACTAATCCTTCTTTATTGGAAGCGATGGCATGTGGATGTAATATTGCTGCCCATGATAATCTGTTTAATAAAGCAATTTTAGGAACCGATGCAAGTTACTTTTCGACTGCTGATGACTTAAAAAAAGTTATTAATCAGCCCCTTCAGCAGGATGTAACTTCCCGATTTTGTCATCATAATGTTGAAAAAATTAGAACCATTTATAACTGGAACAGGATCATTAATGATTATGAAGCCATATTCTTACAAGTTTTACTGGAAAAATAGTTTTGTAGAATTAATTAGAATTATCCCGATCATTTTTGCATTTACATCGGGGGGTTAGTTGATACTGATTTGGTAGTGAGTAATTTTATTAAAAAACATTTTTATTGAAATCAGGAGAATATTTTCTTTGATATAAAAACTAATAATTTGATAAAACTGCTGTTATCTGAAAAGAGAAGGTCATATTTCTTTCTTTCCCTTATTTTATGCTGCGCATTTGTGATGCGCCTTTGGAAAATAGATTTTCAAAGTTTATGGCTGGATGAGCTTCATACAATGATTGAATCTGATCCTGATAGCACATGGGAGACGATGTTGTTTTATCTAAAATGCTGCGATCAGCAGCCTCCACTTTATTTTTCCCTTGCCAAAATTTCGTTTTCACTATTCGGCCATACGGCAATCTCAGCAAGATTGATTTGCGTCATCGCAGGCACCGTAAGTGTTTGGGGAATGTATCTGCTTGGCAAAGAAATATTAAATAGAAATTTGGGCTTGATAGCTGCTGTTTTAACTACTATAAATTACTACAACTTATATTACTCACAGGAAGCCCGGAGTTATATTCTGGCTTTTCTGTTTGCAACTTTATCATTCCTGTTTTTGATACGACTCTTAAAAAAAATGAACATTAAAAACAGCATTTTATACGCGGTGTTTTCCTTATTGCTGCTTTACTCCCATTATTACAGTTTATTCGTGGTTGCATCGCAAATAGCAGTTATAGTCCTGCTGTTCTTCTTTACGGAAAAAGGTCAAAGGAAATCTTATATAAAACATTTTTTGTTGAGCGGTTTAATTATCGCAGCAGGATATTTGCCCTGGCTTCCTTATTTAGAAGCTGTCTCCAGGATTAAATCCTTCTGGGCTCCACTCGTCCCAGCCACCTTTGTTTCTGATTACTTCTTTGAATATTTTGGTAATATGAAATTCTTAAACCCAATACTTCTTTTATTGCTAACTGTTTACCTGTTCAAAGTTTTTTATGCTGAAAAAAATCTTAACTCAAATCCGGCGAAATCGAATCCGCTATGGTTCAGCTTTATTTTGTTGTCGATCTGGATTGTTGTTACTTATCTGATCCCCTATTTGCGGTCACTGCTTGTGGTTCCTATGTTATATCCAAGGTACACTATTGTAGTATTACCTGCCTTTCTGATTGCCATTGCTTATGGCATAGAGTTGATAAATTTTAGGCCTTTAAAGATGCTCGTTCTTTCCACAGTTATAATTTTGTCGCTGACCACCCTACTAATTTCCAGAAGATATTATTCACAAGTATCAAAAACACAATTTCGCGAAATGACCCAGTTTGTCGTAAATAATAACAATGAAAACTATCCAATCATAGATGAATTGGTCTCATGGCAACATCAATATTATTTTAAGGCACTAAAATTTATGCCTACAATATTGGAAGGAAGTAAGCTGAATGTCATCGACTCAATTCTTGCAGGAAAAAATCAAAAATATATCGTTAAAGGTTTTTGGATAGCCGGTGCACACGGCGAGCAACCTTTAACGACGGAACAAAAGAAAGTGCTGGATACATCCTTTGTTATGTCAATGGAAAAAAAGTTTTTTGACGCCTGGGCACAGTTGTATATTCGAAAAAACATGATGAAAAGTGATTAAAATCCTTTTCCAATATTTCGGAATAGTAATCTAATTTTTTCATTTTAATCACTACAGTTTAATAGTAAATAATGATAAGGTATTTTTTTGAAAAGAATTGGTTGTTGATCGCTTCTGGCATTGCAGTAATAATAATATTCCATTTTGCGTATGGTTTGGAAATTATAGTGCCTGCCAATATTAGTTGGCTGATGACAGTGCATCATGATTGGGGAGCGCATTATCTCGGTTGGTATTTTTATAGAGATGAACCCTGGCATTATCCTCTGGGAGAAATACACAAGCTTTTTTATCCCATTGGTACCAATGTAGGATTCACGGATTCAATACCGCTGCTTGCAATTCCTTTTAAACTCTTTGCTGTTTTCTTACCTGAAGACTTTCAATATTTTGGAATGTGGCTGCTTTCGTGCCACTTACTGACCGCTTATTTTACCATTCGGCTATTTAAATTGTTCAACGTAAACCAGGTCTTTACTTTCCTTGCGGTTCTATTCATCGCCGCCAATCCTGTGCTTATTTATAGAGGGATGCACCCTGCTATATGTGCACACTGGCTCTTAATAGCGTGTATCTATCTATACTTTCTGAACCCCAACCATGTTAAGCCACAAAAAATCCTTCTTTATCAGTTCATTTTGTTGATGCTTTCAGCAATGATAAATCCATACATGACTTTTATGGTAATTGGATTTACCTTTATCATTCCTTTGCGATTGAGTTTTTTTGATAAGGTGTTGGCTAAAAAAAATTTCTTTATATACAATGCGGTCTCAATACTTGCTGTCTTATTTTCCTGGTTCATAGTGGGCATGATCAATTTTAAAACAGGAGAAGATTTTGGTGTTTCAGGAGGCTATGGGCTATATAGTTTAAATCTGAATTCACTATTTAATTCTTTCGGGTTTTCTACTTTTTTTCCTCAACTTAAACAGGTAACCTTACACCAGTATGAAGGCTTTATGTATTTAGGATTAGGCATCATTTTTTTGCTTGTTATATTACTTTTTTATAGCATCTTCACTTATATTAAGAAGAAAAGTAATTTTTTACAACCAATATTTCCGTCGTATAAGGCAAATCTTATCCCACTTATTATCCTTGGAATTATATTATCCTTATTTTCTATCACACATATCGTCTCTTTAAACGATAAAGTTTTATTTAAAACTCCAATTCCGGATCCATTGCTAAAAATTGGAGAAATACTTAGAGCAAGTGCCAGGTTCTTTTGGATCCCTTATTATTTGATTGTCCTTTTTTGCCTTATTGCCATAACAAAAACTAAACTACCTCGTTTTGTCATACTATCTGTCGTCTTTATCGCCCTGGTTATTCAATTTTATGATACAAAGAGGTTATTTACTTACAGGCACCTGACTAATGGATCATATCAAATGCCTATTGATGAAAAAAGTTGGAGTACATTATTCAAAGAGTTTGATGAAATAGTATTGTATCCTCCATTTCAGGGTTCTTATCTTTCTAATTCAGATTACCAGGATTTTTGTTATTTGGCAGCAAAGACCAGGAAGCCGATCACCACAGGTTATGTATCGAGAGTGGATAATAAGGCAGTTAAACTCTATAGCGATTCTCTGAAAGCTGAGTTAGACGAAGGTAAATTATCTTCAAAAAAACTCTATATAACTACAGCTTCAAACATGGAACCCTTTTCGGTTTTACTTCAGACCAAAACTGCACGATTAAATACTCTAAATAATTATTATTATTTATTTGCAAACAGTACAAATACGCCGGCCATTACAACAGTATCCCAAATCTTAAACTCCAAATACTCAACTAAGCTGGACTCCATGATGCAGTTGTATGGCAAAAAAAATCAGTTTACGAAAACGGCCCAAATAATTACTTCTAAAGAGCTACTAGTTCGTCATGCATTAGAAAAAATGAATGATCATGCCAGGTTTATTTCTATAACCGGTTGGGCTTTTGTAGATAGCACAAGAAACAATATAGGCGATTCTATATTTTTTGTGCTAAAAAACAATACCAATTCTTATATAGCTTCGGCAGGCCTTAAACCCCGTTCAGATGTTACTAGTCATTTCCAAAAACCTTATTTGGATGATGCCGGCTTTGCTGCGTTGATCTTTAAGGATGATGTTGAAAAAGGCGTTTATGAATTGGCCATTGCCATTAAAACCATTGATAATCGATGGGTATACCAGGCAACAGATAAAACAATTAAAGTCGGTATAGCAGATTATGCGTCTGTAGAACCTCTTTCAAATTTACCTTCAGATAAATTGAATATAAAATATAGT
>DASUTO010000326.1:0-4414 GCA_036374555.1 Chitinophagaceae bacterium | reverse complement strand
ATTTGGATACTTGTTTTCTTATTTGCCGGGATTGTTGGCTATCCTATTTATTGGTATATGAGAGTTTGGAAAGACAATTTATGAATCAGGATTTTTCATTCCAGATACTGACAAGATGAGCCATTGTTTCCACGGCCTTATTCATATCCTGTATACTGATGAATTCAAGTTTGGAATGAATTGCCTGTTCACCTGCAAATAGATTTGGGCAAGGCAAACCCATAAATGACAAGCGACTACCGTCAGTACCTCCACGAATGCTTTCCATTTTTAGTTTCAGCCCTGCTCTTTTAATTGCTTCTTTTGCATGATCCACTACTTGTGGATGCAGCAATAAAATTTCTTTCATGTTGCGATACTGCTCTGTTACTTTATACTCAAAAGAAGCTTTTGGATAAAGACGCATCAATTCCTCAATTTGTGTACGCAGGTAATCTTCTTTCTTTTGAAGGCCTTTTGTTTCAAAATCACGAATGATAAAATCAATTGAGCATTTCTCTGCAATACCTTCCAATCTTACAGGATGAATAAATCCCCGCTTCCCTTCGGTAGATTCCGGTGATAGCCTGTCTTTAGGAAGTGCTGCCAAAATTTCCCCGGCGATCTTCATTGCGTTGATCATTTTCCCTTTTGCATAACCGGGATGTGCAATGACGCCATGAATGATCACTTCCACAGCATCAGCACTGAAAGTTTCATCCTCAAGACTTCCTGCATTTCCCCCATCCAACGTATACGCAAAGTCAGCACCCAATTTTTTCAGATCAACTTTTTCAGTTCCTCTCCCCACTTCTTCATCAGGTGTAAACAGGATCTTTATTTCACCGTGCTTAACACCCTTATTCGTCATTAAAAAATTTGCCAGGTCCATAATTTCCGCCACACCGGCTTTATCATCGCTTCCCAATAATGTTTTTCCTGATGCCGTGATAATATCATTTCCAATTTGTGTTTGCAAATATGGATAGTCACTTGATTTCAATACCTGGGTAGTATCATCCGGTAAAACAATATCCTGGCCCTGGTAATTTTTATGTACGATAGGCTTTACATTCGTGCCGCTGCAATCCGGCGCTGTATCCACATGAGCGCAGAAACAAATAACCGGAACTTTCTTTTCTGTATTGGATGGAATGGTCGCATACACATAACCCCACTCATCCATGTGTGCATCAGTGATGCCCAGTTGCTTTAATTCTTGGGCTAAGATCCTGCCCAGATCTTTTTGCTTTTCTGTTGAAGGATTTGACTTTGAAAGAGGATCGCTTTGGGTATCTATCCGGACATAACGCAAAAATCTTTCTGCTGCGGTGAACTTGTAGTTTTCAAACATACTTTATAAAAATGGACAGCGAATATACGACTAATGCGGCCAACAGGCAATTGACAATAGGCAATCTGCAAATGTGATACTTGCCAATTGCCTGTTGCTTATTTGACAGACCGGAGTTACTGAAACTTCAACACTTCGCTTCGCTCAGTACAGGCTGGGCGTCGCAACAAAAATTCATCCAGGGCTCAGAAGCCCGTTAACAACTCCACTTGCAAAAGATGAAATAAGTTTCTACCTTTTATTCCTAAACCAAAATCAACTATCATGAAAAAATGGTTAATCGGCTCTTTTGTCGGAGCTATCCTGGTATTCTTATGGCAGTTCCTATCGTGGACAATACTGCCTGTTCACAGCGGTGAAGCAAAATACACACCAGCACAAACCGAAATCATGAATTCGCTTTCTGCATCACTTAAAGAAGATGGTGTGTATATGCTGCCTACTGTTCAACCCGGCGCATCCATGGACGATCATGAAAAATTAATGAAAGACATGGAAGGCAAACCGTGGGCAACTGTGATCTACAGAAATTCTTATGAGATCGATATGGTGATGCCGATGATTCGCGGGTTTTTAGTCGACTGGTTTCTTGTGTTTACGTTGATCTACATACTTACCCGTGGCGGCACGCCAACAAGCATAAGAATACTTGCCGGTTCTGTTGCGGTTGGATTATTTACTTTCCTGGCCGGACCATATACAATGCATAATTGGTTTCAAACACCTACCGAATCATATATAGGTCATTTACTGGATGCGTTTGTTGCCTGGGGGCTGGCCGGTATCTGGCTGGGATGGTGGTTAAATAGAAAGTAGTTTCTTGTTTGAGGTTTGAAGTTTGAGGTTAACCGTTCCATTCAACCTCAAACTTCAAACTTAATACCTCAAACAATTAAGGCATTATGATCAGCGGCTTTGAGCCAGTTATCTCTACCAGCTCAAGATCGAAGATCAGCTCTTCACCAGCTAACGGATGATTAGCATCGAGTACCACCACATCATCTTTTACTTCGATTATTTTTACCTGGAACTGTTGACCCGATGCACTGCTCATCACAAGCGGTGTACCTACTTCCAGTTCAATATGCTCGGGAAATTGCGATTTTGGATATTCAATGATCATTTCGGAATTCTTTGGGCCATACGCATTTTCTGCAGGAATATTTATAGTTTTTTTATCTCCCACTTGCATCCCGGTCACACCATCATCAAATCCTTTTATCACCATTCCGCTGCCCACTTCAAATTCGAGTGGCTGGCGGCCTTCTGATGAATCAAATGTTTCTCCACTTGTCAGGCGGCCATGGTAATGTACTTTTACCTTGTCGCCGGTTTTTACTTGTTGCATGATTAATGTTTTTTGTGATCAACTTATGAATTTCTAATCACCGTCCCTTGCTTCGTCCCGACTTAGTCGGGATACTGTAGTAATTCTGCGGAGCAATTAAGAAGACAAAAAGAAAAAATGAGCTTGCAAATTACGGAAATCTCACCATGCAACCTTTCGAATATTAATTCAGGTCTTACTGATAATTTTCTGGAAATTTGACGATATGAAAAGAATGTTTTTTATAGGTATTGCTGCATTGTTAAATTGTTTAATTGCCTGTTCTCAAAACTCAGGAAACCAAGCCAGCAATTTAACCATTAGTCAATTTACTACTCAAGACAAGATCATTCCAGGAGCAGAAAGGATCAATGTTTACCTGCCATTATTAAAGGGAAAAAAGGTTGGAATTTTTGCGAATCATACTTCAACGGTCGGAAACGGTCATCTTGTTGATACATTACAAAAACTGGGAGTTGATATCCGCGTGATCTTTGGACCGGAGCACGGTTTCCGGGGCACTATTCCCGACGGAGTGAAAATCGCAGATTACAAAGATGAAAAAACAGGTATTCCTGTTGTTTCGCTTTATGGCAACAAGAGAAGACCAACTATAGATGATATTAAAGAGGTTGATGTTTTGATCTTCGATATACAGGATGTAGGAACAAGATTCTATACTTATATTTCTTCCATGCAGGAGTTTTTAGAATTTGCATTGGAAAATCATAAACCGTTGCTCATACTTGATCGTCCCAATCCCAATGGTTTTTATGTTGATGGTCCAGTACTTGATCCAAAGTTTAAAAGCTTTGTAGGTATGCAACCTATTCCGATCAATTATGGAATGACGATGGTTGAATATGCAAGAATGTTGATGGGAGAAAAATGGTTGAATGAAAAAGCCAATGCAGTACACGCTTATAATATTACCACCAAACCAACAGTTGATACGCCGTTTCATGTGCAGTTCATCAAATGCCAGAATTATACACATAAAAGCAAATATGTGTTGCCCGTAAAGCCATCGCCTAATTTGCCCGATATGCAGTCAATTTATCTTTATCCTTCTACCTGCTTATTCGAAGGAACTGCTTTGAGTGAAGGTCGCGGTACAAATAAACCTTTCCAATACATTGGCCATCCTGATCTGCCGAAGAATTTATTTTCTTTTACGCCCAATCCAAACGAAAACACAAAAGGCTCAAAGCATTTTGGAAAAGTTTGTTACGGCTGGAACCTCGGCGGTACTGTAGAAGAAGTAATGAAAAAAGTGGATGGCAGGATACAATTAAAATGGCTGATCGAAGCATATAAACTCTTTCCCCAAAAAGATAGTTTCTTTTTAAGATCCAATTCATTCAATCGACTTTCAGGAACTGATGTATTAATGCAACAGATAAAAGATGGAAAGACTGAAGAAGAAATAAGAAAGAGCTGGGAACCAAAGTTGGGTGAATTCAAGGCGATAAGAAAAAAGTATTTGCTATACAAGGACTTTGAATAAAAAAAATCCTTACTTTAATAGCAACAAAATCAACTCAACTTATGGCAAACGAAACTAATACTACTCCTGCCGCATCTGGTATGGATGGAAAAACAATTGCTATCATCAGCTATTTTACCTGGATCGGATGGATCATCGCTTTTATCATGCATAATAATAATAAATCGCAGCTGGGTGCGTATCATTTGAGACAATCATTAGCTCTTATGATTCTTGGCATCATAGTTTATATTATTCAGATAATGCT
>DASUTO010000325.1:0-15811 GCA_036374555.1 Chitinophagaceae bacterium | reverse complement strand
CTTCTCTTTCCATGGCAGAAAAATCGCCATCGGTATAAAATTTTTTCAGTGCTTTATTTCCTGATCTTTCAGCAGCAGCGATCGCTTCAGCTTTGTTATTCAAAAACCAATATAACCGGGAAAGTTCCTCATAATAGATCTTTTGATAAACCGGATCAACGGCCGCTTTATCGATTAATTTTTTTTGCAAAGCGATCGCTTCATCAACCTGGTTATTATTTACAAGTGCCCTGATCCTGTTTTCCACCAGGTAATCCCACATCGGGTTCAATTCTGTACCCTGGGCATATATTTTCAACGCCTCTTCTTTTTCGTCCTTTGCTTCCAATAAAATACCCAACCATAAATAAACATTGGCCTGGTTTGCATTCAGATCAATGGAACGACGATAAGTTATCTCAGCCGCATGCCAGTCAAATGTTTGATGATACCAATAACCAAGGGTAGCCTGTATCTCCCCGGAAGAAGGATCAAGACCAAGAGCAGTATCAATATTTTTCTTTGCCAGCCAAAGCATTCTTGTTGGATCTTCATATCCACGGAAAGAAGAAAGCAAATAGGTAGTTGCAAGGCCGGAATAGGCGTCTGCAAATGTTCTGTCTTTTGTTACTGCCTGCTGGAAAAGTTCCCTTGCAACTAACAGATCGGTCTTATTTCTTTTCTCCACAAGAAATTTTCCCCGCATATAATAATCATATGCCTGCAAATTCACTGTTGGCACATAATCCAGTTGCTGCGATTCTTTTTTTGTAAGTGTTGTATTAAGTACTGAAGCAATTGCCAAAGCAACTTCACGCTGAATAGTGAAAATATCATCAACCGGCCGGTCATATGATTCTGACCATAAATGTTCATCAGTAACAGCATTGATAAGCTGTGCGGTGATGCGTACCTGTTTTTGCGATCGCTGGACACTTCCTTCCAGAATTGTAGCGACGCCCAGTTCCTTCCCTATTTCCCTGATCGATTTTGGCGTTTTCTTATACTGTGTAACAGAAGTTCGGGAGATGACTTTAAACGATTTTATTTTTGAAAGCTGTGTAATGATATCTTCAGTAAGTCCATCGCTGAAATACTCCTGTTCTTTATCACTGCTCATATTAACAAATGGCAAAACGGCAATGCTATTCTCATCAATAGCCACTTGTTCATCATTCGGACCGGTGTGGTAAACCGTGGTACTGTATTCTGTCAGTACTTCATAGATCCTGACCGGTGTTTTTACGTTTTTTAAGTATTCTTCCTTAATAAAAACAGAATCCATTCCTTTTTTATTGGCAATATTCCGGTAAACCATTTCTGAAACATAAATACCACCAGGAGGCGATAATGCCTGGATACGTGAAGCTATATTCACTACATCACCAAAAACATTTCCATCGCGTATCAGCACATCACCCATATGAATACCGATGCGTACAGGCACTTTTGGCTCTTCGTTAAAATCTGTTTGTAAAAGCTTGGCAAACTCTACGGCATCTGTGGCGCTGTTAAAAAGAACCAGGCAGCCATCACCATAATATTGAATGATCTTTCCTTCCAGCTCTTCAACAATTATATCAATTACATGCCGGAAACGGGTGATCTTTTCCAGTGCTGTATTTTCATCTTCCTGCATCATAGCGGTATAATTCACTATGTCTGCAAAAAGAATCGCAGCTAATTGATGAGAATGTTCAGGCATAGGTTGAATGTTGGGCTGCGAAGTTAATGAAAAGCAATTTTGATTAAAGACAGGAATTAAACAATCGGGGTATTTTTTCTATGCAGGTTTAATAATTAAAAAAATGAAACAGCGGTTTGCACATTAATGAGATGCTAATTTTTTTGTATGGTAGGTTGTTCTTTTTTTTCAACTTCTTTCAGCAATTTGAAATAAGTGACTTTAAAACGATTATTTGCTAATTCACCCTGCACTTCTGCTTTTCTAACCGCATTGCAAAAGCCATCTTTCGCATGCGCATCCCCATGAGAGTCGATATCGGTACCATCTACAAAATATGATTTACCATCTATTTTCACGGCCAGATCACATCCTTTACCCTCAAGTTTAAACTGGCATTCTCCGCAAGCAGTTTCCACAACCTGAATTTTTTTATTGGGATCAGGTATAGATACCCTGGGGTCGCTTTTCTGGCCAAATGCGCTGCTGATAAATAACAAACAAACCATGGAACTCAAAAGGGATCTCATATACAAATTTTAAGATGGCAAATCTACTAATAACGTCGTTAAGATATGTTGTCAAACTATCAATAGTAAAAATTTGGCCAGTTTTAAACCGTACGCTGCTAATTAGGTCTTTAGAGAGACTTTTTAATTGGCAACCTCTGAGAAAAGTCTAGCGTTCTATTTAAGTAAGTTTTATCTTTAGAATTCAATTTAAAAATGGTGCAAATACCCGGCGAAACTGGTACAAAGAAAAATTTCTTATCCTACTCTTATGCGCAATTTTTAATGCCATTTACTTTTGTTGCCTTATTCTCTTTTCAATCTTTTTCACAAGTATGCCCGCCAAATATTGACTTCGAAACCGGCACTTTTGCTAACTGGACCTGCTACACAGGAAATGTATCAGCGGCGGGAGGAACAAACACAATTTATCTTACGCCTTCCGGAGGCCCTGTACCCAATCAACATACTATGTATTCGGCGCCAACTACAGAGCTGGATTATTATGGAGGCTTCCCGGTCATTTGTCCTAACGGAAGCGGCAAATCTATAAGACTTGGGAACAATACGGGCGGCGGGCAGGCTGAAGGGATTTCTTATGAATTCACGATTCCCGCAGGTCAGGATATCTATTCTCTTATTTACCATTATGCTGTCGTTTTCCAGGATCCGAATCACGAAATTTATCAGCAACCAAGATTAGAAATTGAAGTAACCAATATAACAGATAATAAGCTTATTACTTGTTCATCATTTACTTTTATTCCCTTTGGGAACATACTTCCCGGCTTTTTCCTTTCGCCTAACGCACAGGATACGACAAGTGTTTGGTGCAAAGATTGGTCAGCGGTAAGTATCAATCTTGATAATAATGCCGGTAAAACAATTCGTCTTTTTTTTAAAACCGGAGATTGCACCTTTACCCGCCATTTTGGATATGCTTATATTGACGTGAATTCTGAATGCAGCAGTGAGTTTGTTGGCGCTACGTACTGCCCGGACGATGCATTCGTAAACGTGACTGCTCCTTTTGGCTATCAAGGCTATACATGGTTTAATAATAATTTCACTCAAGTACTTGGAAATGCACAGAGCATAATGTTTAACCCGCCACCACCGGTCGGAACTGTTATCGCAGTGCAGGTAGTCCCTTACAATGGATATGGTTGTCTCGATACGTTGTACGCCAGGCTGATTGATACATTAACCGTTTTTTCCTTTGCAGGGAGAGATACACTTTCCTGCAACGCTAGTCCTGTGCCCATTGGCGCTAATTCAAGGCCTGGCCTCGCATATCGTTGGGATCCACCTACGGGTCTCACTGATCCTTTTATCTCTAACCCCCTGGCAGGGCCCACCATAACCACGACGTACGTACTTACAACAATGAGTGCAGGAGGAGGCTGCCCTGACACGGACACCGTCGTAGTAAGAGCGTCGACCATTGATACTTCAATAAGGGTTGTTGGCAAATTAGCTTATTGTGTAACCAGTGGGGACAGTACAGTCTTGTATGTGAACCCGACTGATAGTATTCAATGGCTGAAAGATAATTTCCCGGTAAGTAATCAGCACAATGTTCGATTTAGAGTAAATCAATCGGGGAATTACCGGGCAATTCTTTATAATAACATGGGCTGTGTGGCATTAACGGAAGAAGTGACCGTTTTGATAGAAGCACCAAGACCAGGTATTAGATATCCTATTGAGTATGCTGTTGTAAATTACCCGCATCAGTTAAAAGCGAGGGATTTTGGTATTGGTGTAGAATGGAACCCTGCTACATTTTTAAATTCCACAAGCAGTCTGGTTCCCATATTCAATGGAACGACTGATAAACTTTATACAATTCAAATTGAAACGGCAGCGGGATGTGTAACAGTTGATACGCAGCTCGTGAAAGTGTTCAAGGAAGTAAGATTTTATGTCCCATCTGGATTTACTCCAAACGACGATGGCCTGAATGATTATTTGAAACCAATTCCGGTAGGCATAAAAGAGTTTAGATATTTCAGGGTATATAACAGGTGGGGGCAATTGGTTTTTGACCTTAAAAGTGATCCGAAAGGCTGGAATGGAAAGATCAATGGAAAGCTTCAATCATCACAAGTGGTGGTTTGGATGGCTGAAGGAGTTGGCATCAACAATGTTGTTTATAGACAAAAGGGAACCTGCACCCTTATACGATAGTCAATTGAATAATTAAGATGAAATTATTAAAGAAATATTTACACAGGATCCTGCTTCACGGTATTTTCTTTTGTTTTATCTCTAACATTCATGCACAAAATAAAACTCCATTATTTAAAGTAATTGCATTCTATAGTGCTAAAAAGGATCTTGCTCATATAAGTTTTGTTCATGAGGCCAATCAATGGTTTCCACAAATGGCGGCGTTGTATAACTTTTCTTACGATTCAACTAATAATTGGAATAATCTTAATGAAGAGTTTCTTTCTCATTACCAGGTGGTGATCTTCCTTGATACAAGACCGGAAAAGACGACCCAAAGAGATGCGTTTAAAAAATATATGGATAATGGCGGCGCATTTATCGGTTTTCATTTTGCAGGATTTTCATTAACCAATTCTGATTTTCCCCAGAACTGGAGTTGGTATCACAATACTCTTATTGGCGCCGGGCAATACAAGAGTAATACGTGGCGTCCCACCCCGGCCATTCTCCGTGTTGAAGACAGCACACACCCGGTTACGAAAAATTTACCAAAGACCTTTCGTTCCTCGCCTAATGAATGGTATCGCTGGGAAAAAGATATTCGTCTGAATCCCGATATAAAAATTCTTTTATCGATCGACGCTGCAAGTTTTCCATTGGGCAATGGCCCTAAACAATCCGAGATCTGGAAGAGCGGGTATTACCCGGTGGTTTGGACCAATAAAAAATACAAAATGCTTTATGTGAATATGGGTCACAATGATATTGACTACGATAATAAAACAAATAAAGAATTATCATTTCAGTTTGGAAATGACATACAGGATAAAATGATCATTGATGGGTTGATCTGGTTGGGAACCCAGGAAAAATAGTAATAACTATTTTAAACTTGCCATATCAATTACAACCCTATATTTCACATCACGCTTCAGCAACCTTTCAAAAGCTTCGTTTATTTTTTGCATGGGTATCACCTCCACATCTGCAACAATATTCTTTTCAGCACAGAAATTAAGCATTGCCTGCGTTTCAACTGTTCCCCCGATCATGGAACCAATAATACTGCGACGATTCTTTAATAATTCAAAAGGATTTACATGTGGCTCCTCTTTTGGAAGGCCGACAACTAATAACTTGCCATGAAGACCTAATAACTTCAAGTAAATTTCATAGTCATGATCCGCACTGACCGTATCAACCACTACATCAAAATGACTTTTGTGCACTCTCATCGCGGCTTTATCAGTACTTAATACAAAATGATGAGCGCCGAGTTTCTTTGCATCTTTTTCTTTTGAAGGCGAAGTGCTGAGCATGGTAACTTCTGCACCCATCGCAACCGCAAATTTTACAGCCATATGCCCCAGCCCACCCAATCCTGCTACTGCCACTTTATCACCAGCCTTTACATTTGCAAATTTTAATGGCGAATAGGTAGTAATACCGGCACATAACAAGGGCGCCGTGCTGGCAAGATCTAATTTATCAGAGATCTCATACACCCACCTTTCATCACATACTATTTGTGTGCTGTAACCGCCTTGTGCAAGAGTTATTTTATCTCTTTCATAATTATTATAGGTACCGGTCATCCCCTCTGCGCAATATTGCTCCATAAACTCAGTACAAGGTTTGCATTGCCTGCAACTATCAATCATTACACCAACACCCACCGTATCATCAACCTTGAATTTCCTGACATCGTCACCGACCTTGATCACTTTGCCAACAATTTCATGCCCGGGTACCATTGGGTAAATAGAGCCACCCCACTCATCTCTTACCTGGTGCAGATCAGAATGGCAAACCCCGGAAAATAAAATGTCAACCAAAACATCATTCTCTCTTAAGTCTCTTCTTTCAAAATTGTATGGTGCTAAAGGGGATGTGGGGTCAGATGCAGCAAATCCTTTTACAGGTATCATATTAAATCTTTATTTATCAAATTTATCGAAGTATATCACTACATATTCATTTTTCTATTCAAATAAAATCTAACTTTAAAAAATATGAGGAAATATTTACTCCTGATCGCCGCCCTTAACTGTACCATCTTAATTACAGCCCAGGTACATGTTAGAAATGAACCAAGACATCACAATGTTTTCGAAAATGAGTTTGTGCGCATTCTTGATGTACACCTGGGTCCTGGAGACACAACTTTGTATCACCTGCATAACACGCCGTCTGTATTTATTGTATTTACAAATACAAAGGTCGGCTCACAGCTTCTCGGCAAACAAACTCAAAAGGGTGCCAATGTTTCAGGTGAGGTTTCCTATGATAGTCTTACTACGCCGCGTACTCATCGTGTATGGAATGAGGACACTGCCTGGTTTCATGTAATGGATGTAGAGCTTACAAATGCAAAACAAAAAAAAGGTGATGTGGTTTTGCAAAACCCTGAATTAAAATTACTATTTAATGAGCAGCAGGTTAATGGGTACAATATGGAATTAAAGCCACCAAACAACTTACAACTACCCGCTTCATCAAGTGGTTATCTTCTTGTAAGTAAATCTGAAACTATTATTGAATTCGAAATAAATAATACCTCACAAAATCGTTTCATAAAACCCTCTCATTATATCTGGATAGAAGCCGGTAAAAAATTTTCCATCAAAACAATGAGTAACCAGGTGGCAAATTTTGTTCTTTTACAGTTAAAATAAAACCCATCGTCTTTTTCCCTAAATTGCCTGTCCAAAAAACTTGATCATGAAAAAAAACCAGGTTATGGCAGTTTTATTGCTGCCCCTTTTTATTTTAGTAAGCCCATCGATCGTTAATGCCCAATCATTAAGCGCCGAAGATATAAGAGCACAAATGATAAAAGAATGGGAAAGAGCGAAAGCTTATACTGTTGAATATTTAAACACAATGCCAGCCGACAAATATTCATATATAGCTGCAGATAGTATAAGAAGTTTTGCAAAGCAAATGCTGCATCTCGCAGGCGGAAATATCTTTCTAATGATGAATGCCACAGATTATAAAGTACCTCCTGTTTTTGGAAATCCAAACCTTGAAAACAGCCCTGGTGCCCAAAATAAGGATTCAGTAATGTTCTATGTCACCAACAGCTATGACTATTGTATCAACGCAGTTAGAAATACAGACCTTAGCAAATGGGGCGAAAAAAAGAAGATATTTGGTTTTGAAGAATCAAGGTATGCATTAATGATAAAAACCTTTGAACACCAAACACACCATCGTGGGCAAACAACAATTTACATTCGTCGCCAGGGCATAAAGCCTCCCCAGGAAAGATTATTTTAAAATTATCGGCTACAGGTAAACGAAAAACCTCAATAAAACATTGAGGCTTTTTTATTTTATTAACCAATCTTATTCGATTGGAATCTTCTTGGCATTATGCTTAAGCCATGTATCAAAATTTTGTAACCCGGGATCTAACTCTCTTGAAGCAGGTACATGCCGTGTAGAAACACACACTTCTTCGAAGTCATGATAAAACTGGAACATATTCCCCAACTCATCGGCTCCCGGAAATCCAAAACTTCTGTATACATCCGGCGGCACGTCATTATATCTTACTTCTTCGCCAAGGGCTTTTGTCAACGAAGCTGCCATCTCAGCGCAAGTAGGTTCATCGCCCGCTACACCGATCCTCTTTCCAATCAGAGAACTACCTTTTTTAAAAATGCCATAAGCACATTTCCCTATATCACCCGATCCAATTCCAGAAAGCTTTTTCTTTCCCATCGGAAATGTAATAGCCAATACTCCGTCCTCGCCCCGTTTTGGCCCGGCTCCGAAATAGATCAAATTTTCCCAATAGAAAGAAGCAAGTAAGAAAGTAGTAGGTACGCCCGCATCAATAAAATAATGATCCGCCTCTCCTTTCGCATCAAAATGCGGCACTTTATATTTTCCTTGCAATGTTGGCATGCGGTTATCACTAAGTGGAATATAATGACGGGTATCCTCAAGCGTTGACCATATTACATGTTTCAAGCCGGCAGCCTTTGCAGCTTCCGCCATGATTTTTGCCTGCGCCATTTCTTTCTCAGGAGAAAAATGTGCCCAGAAAAAAGTAACGCAAAAAGCGCCATAAGCACCATTCATTGCTTTCTGTACATCTTCTGCATTATCAATGTCAGCAACAACAACCTCGGCACCCATAGCTGCCAGTGTAGTTGCATGTTCCGAATCCGGATCACGGGTAACGGCCCGAACTGCGAATTCGCTGTGCTTATCATGAAGAATTGCGCGGACCAATCCACCGCCTTGTGCGCCGGTAGCGCCAAATACTGTAATTATTTTCTTTTGTGCCATGGTTTTGATTTCTTAGCAATTTATAACACAATACTGACTTCTTTGTTCATTCACTTTTTCTAATTCAGGAAAATTATTTGTTGGCTTTATAATAAGCACACACATTCTTCATTAAACATATCTCGCATTTTGGCTGGGGCCGGCAGATCTCCCTGCCGTGAAACGACATGGCCATTCCTGCATCCCAATCTTTCCGAGGCAGTATTTCCTTTATCTGCTTTTCTATTTTCTTCGGATCGGCTCCGGTTGCTATTCCAAGTCTTGGCGCTACACGTACAACATGAAGATCAACAATTACACCTTCCGCTGGTTTACCAGCCTCCCGTAAAATGACATTGGCCGATTTACTTCCAATTCCTTTTAATGTGGTGAGCCCTTCATGAGTAAGTGGAATATTTTTATCTTCTTTAATTGTCTTTGCGATCTCCATCAGCCAATTCGCTTTATTTGCAAAATTTCTCACTTTACTGATAAAAGGGAATAGCGTTTCTTGGGTAGCTCCTGACAAAGTTTTCATTTTAGGAAACGCCTCAAATAATTTTGGAGCTATGTTGTTAATATTTCGATCAGAATCCTGAGCTGATAAAACAACCATCACTAGTAATTGATAGATATTTTTATACTCCAATGGGTGTTTTGTCCTTTTATATTTCTTCAGTAGTGGCTGTATAGCTTTTGGCCAATCGACTTTTGATGGCATAAAAAAATTTTCAGGTCATGAATCTACAATAAAAAATAATGCAGCAACAAATCAATGGCCTTGCAATCATTTTATTTTTAACAATTTGGTGCCGCATATGTTGAGAATATTACCGTTGTTAAACTTTGCATTCTTTTTGCTTATAACAAGCTGTATAATTGACCATGAAAACCAACCTGCTCCTTATCCTGGCAATCATTCCATTTATTACTGTAAAAGGTGATCAGGGCGATACTGTAATTGCAAAAAAGAAATATTTTACCCAACGACTTACCGGCAGCATAACACTTGATGGAATTCCCCATGAAGAAGCATGGAATGCAGTTGAATGGGGCGGTGATTTTATTCAATTTCAACCGAATGAAGGTAAAGCGCCATCGCAACAAACCAATTTCAAAATTCTTTACGACGATAAATATCTCTATATCGGTTATCGCTGTCATGATCTTGCCCCCGATTCAATTGTAAGCAGAATGGGGCGTCGTGATGAATTTCCCGGTGATTGGGTGGAAATAAATATTGACAGCTATCATGACCTGCGCACTGCATTCTCATTTACATTATCTGTGTCCGGAGTTCGAAGTGAAGAATTTGTTTCAGAGAATGGCAACAATTGGGACGCCAGCTGGAACCCTATTTGGTTTGCAAAAACTCAGAAAGATGATAAAGGCTGGAGTGGGGAAGTAAAAATTCCTTTAAGCCAGCTACGGTATGGTAATGCTGTTGAAAAAGTCTGGGGTTTCCAGATCACCAGACGTTTGTTTCGTAAAGAAGAGCGATCTAACTGGCAATATATTCCACAAGGTTCAGGAGTATGGGTCAGCGCTTTTGGAGAATTACACGGGTTGAAAGATATTCCCATGCACCGGCAAGTAGAAATTGCACCCTATGTAACCGCACAAGCTGAAAAATACACAAAGGAAGATGGTAACCCATTTGCAGAAGGTTTTGATGGAAAATTAGCTGCAGGTGTTGATGGTAAAGTGGCTGTCACAAATGACCTGATACTTGACTTTACAGTTAATCCTGATTTTGGACAAGTGGAAGCTGATCCTTCACAGGTCCGCATAGATGGTTATCAAAACTTTTTTGAAGAGCGAAGACCATTTTTTATAGAAAGCAGAAATATTTTTAATTACCAGCTCACCGGTTCACAGGCAGGCGGTGATTATGATGCTGACCTGCTTTTCTATTCCAGACGTGTCGGAAGTTCGCCCCATGGGTATCCAGCTACTACAACCGGTGAATATGTAAAGATGCCCTTGAACACTACCATTCTTGGTGCAGCAAAGTTCAGCGGCAAAACAAAAAAAGGAGTTAGTATCGGCATCCTTGAAAGCGTTACGGAAAGAGAGATGGCTACGATTGATAATAATGGGCATAGAAGAGAAGAGCTGGTAGAACCGCTCACAAATTATTTTGTGACAAGACTCCAAAAAGATATTAAAGGAGGCAACACAGTGTTGGGAGGAATTTTCACAGCTGTCAACAGGGAAAAAGGATTAAGTGATTTCCTGCATCGCAGTGCATACTCGGGTGGTCTTGATTTTTTGCATTTCTGGAAAAAAAGAACTTGGTATTTTAAAGGCAATGTTATTTTCAGTAGCGTGAATGGAACAAAAGAAGCTTTATTAAATACGCAAACTGCTTTTGAGCATCTTTTTCAACGGCCAAACGCTCCGGAAGTAGAAGTTGATTCAAGCAGAACATCTTTAACTGGCACAGGCGGTACTTTTAGCATTGGTAAAGGTGGAGGCAAGCAAGGTAAACATGGTGAGATATTCAGGTTTGAATCAGGTATCACACTTCGTTCGCCAGGATTGGAGTTAAATGATATTGGCTTCTTACTTACCTCCAATGAGATCAATCATTTTACATGGGCCGGGATACGATGGCAACAGCCATTCTCGATTTTCCGAAATGCAATGATTAATTATAATCATTGGTTCAGGTGGGATTATAGCGGGCAGTTTCTTTATAGTGCATTTAATTATAATGCACATGCGACATTTAAAAATAACTGGCAATCGGGAACAGGAACCACCTGGAACAATTATGAAGTTTCAAATAATGCTTTGCGCGGAGATCATTCCTTGCGTCGTCCTGCGGGGATAGGTTCATGGGGATATGTGCGCACTGATTTTAGAAAAAAAGTAGCTTTTAGTCTCAACCTGAATTATTTCTGGGGTTTTGAAAACACCATTAAAGGGGGTGACTATAGCCTGGGTATCACCTACCAACCAATTAATTCATTAAATATTAGCCTGAGTGGAAATTACTCGACTTATTGGCGTAGACAAGATCAGTTTGTAACCAGCATTAATTACAACAACACGACCAGGACAATTGTAAGTGAAGTAGATCAAAAAACACTTCGCTTTGTTCTAAGGCTCAATTATAATATTACACCTGACCTGACGCTTCAATATTATGGGCAACCTTATATCACTCGTCCCACCTATACCAGTTTTGGTTATGTGACAAGTCCATTGGCAAAACATTACGAGGACAGGTTTCATGTGTTTACACCCAGCGAGATCAGTAACAGTAATGGAGAATATTTTGTTGATGAGAATGGCGATGGCGTGGCTGACTATAGTTTTGGTAACCCTGATTTTAATTTTGTACAATTCAGATCTAACCTGGTTTTGCGTTGGGAATATAAGCCTGGTTCAGAGTTTTATGTTGTTTGGTCAAGAGGAAATACACCGGATGCATTTGGCGATATTAATACACCACTTGCCCAAAGTTTATATTCAAACGCTTTTGCCGAGCATGCAAGAAATATATTTTTAATAAAAATAACATATAGGTTTTTAAAATAGATCTTCTGTGCGAGCCTCAGCAACTGATGCTTATTTAATTTCCAACCGGGAAAAAGGTTAGTTAAATAAATTAAACCAGTCATCTTCACCATATTGGATAAATTGCTGTTAGCAGAAGGAACAAATCAATCACGGCAAATTTTTTGCAAAATTCACATTGAATGGAAGAATGGCACGCTGAACAGTTTGAATTATTCTACTTTTGATATAGAAAACGAAGGCACTTGATCCGGTCGCCTTAATGGAGTAAAATGGAAAAATCAACGATTGATAACAAAGAGACCCCTTCACAACTGAGAAAGCTTGTGGCAATCATGTTTGCGGACATGACTGGTTTTACTGCCATGATGCAGGAAGATGAAGCCAAAGCAAAAATTCTGAGGAATCGCCAGCAACAAACATTGGAGAATTTAATACCCGGTCATAACGGTATTATCGTCCAGTTTTTTGGTGATGGCACGTTAAGCATTTTTGACAGCGCTATTGATGCCGTAAAATGCGGTATCGAAATCCAAAAAGAATTACAGAAAGAGCCCAAAGTAAAATTGAGGATCGGTATTCACTCAGGCGATGTCGTTTATGATACAAATGGATTGTATGGCGATTGCGTGAATCTTGCTTCACGTATTGAATCAATATCTGTTCCCGGCGCTGTTCTTATTTCTGATAAAGTATTTGACGAAGTAAAAAACCAGCGTGAAATAAAAACTATTCCCCTTGGAAAAGTGAATCTGAAAAATGTTAAACGCCCTGTTGAAGTTCATGCGATCGCAAATGAAGGGCTTGTGATCCCAACTACAGCACAAATCGGGATAAAAGCAGGCAGTGATAAAAGTATTGCGGTTCTTCCGTTTGTAAATATGAGTGCCGATCCGGAAAACGAATATTTCAGTGATGGAATCTCGGAAGAGATTCTTAATGCGTTGACTCATGTAGACGGAATACAGGTAACGGCACGTACTTCTTCTTTTTCTTTTAAAGGAAAAAACGAAGATATAAGGCAAATAGGAGCTAAACTCGGCGTAGCGAACGTATTGGAAGGCACTGTTCGCTGGGCAGGGAAAAAAGTAAGGATCAATGTGCAACTGATAAATACAACAGATGGGTACCACACCTGGTCTGAAGTTTATGACCGGGAATTGGAAGATATTTTCGAAGTACAGGATGAAATAGCAACAAAAATAGTAACCAGGCTGAAAGAGAATCTTGCGGTCAATGAAAAAAATGAAAATGTAATTAAACCTCCTACTGAAAATATTGACGCCTATAATTTATACCTCAAAGGACGCTATTATTGGAACAAATCGAATCCTGAAGATATATTAAGAGCAATCAAGACTTTTGAAGAAGCTATCAGTATCGATCCAACCTTCGCACTCCCCTATTGCTCCCTTTCATACTGTTATTCGTTTCTTGGATCGTCAGGAATTATGCCGCCGGCAGAGGCTTATCCAAAAGCAAAAGACTGTACATTAAAAGCGATCGAGCTTGATCCCAACCATGCTGAGTCACATCTTTCTCTTGCAACAATAAAGTTTTATCACAACTGGGATTTTGACGGCGCTGAAGCCTCACTTAATAAAGCACATGATCTTGGTCTGAACTCTTCACTCTTTAACCAGGTACATGGCTGGTTTCTTATCGCAAAAGGAGATTTTGAAAAAGCGATAGAAAAAATTCAGCAGGCTCTTATTCTCGATCCGCTTTCATTACCACTAATGAGTACACTTGGTGATGCCTATTCCTTTGCCGGTCGCTTTGAAGAAGCACTTGCTCAATTTCAAAAAATAATTGAATTAGAACCCAACTTCAGAAGAGCTTTTGAAAGCCGTGGCATGACCTACCTTGCTATGGGCGAAAACGAAAAAGCTATTAAAGATCTTGAACACTACCACAAACTTGTTGGGCATCCTTTGAAAGGACTTAGCGGTTTAGGCCATGCTTACGCTGCGGCCGGTCAGCATGATAAAGCATTGGAATGTGCTGAAAAAATAAAATTAAGACAAGAGAAGGAGCCGGACGTAGTGTTGCATATGGATTTTGCTTTCTTATATTCAGGCATGAAAGAACTCGACCTTGCTTTTCAATATCTCAATAAAACGTATGATCAACGAATGGGTATCGCCTGCCTGGGTATGATCTTTTGCATTCGATATCCTATGCTGAAAGAGCTGAAATCAGATGAGCGATTTACGCAGTTATTGCAAAAAATGGGATTAAACAAATAACATCTGTTGCTTGTCAACCGCAAACGAGGAAAACACCGTAGAATCAACTGTTAACAAATAATCAACCACCGGTTGATGCATATTATATCTCGTTTCAATTGATTCTGTCCAATGTTTAAATGGATGTTGGGCTGAAGCCGGTAACACCACCAGGATAAATATTGTTGCCCAATTAAGTTTCTTTAGCATAAATGATATTCATAAACTTAACGCAACTTAAAAAAGATAAAAACGAAGAAAAAAGTATTTACATAAGGCGCAGGCAAGACTTGATGAATTACATAAATAATAAAAGACTGCCCAAAAAAAGGCAGTCTTTTATTATTGTATCATTGCAGGAGAAACCAATTACACAGTTTCATTTTTTCATGCTCATATAATATTCTTTTTCTTTCTTACTGAAATGCTCTATTGAATAGCGAAGAAGTGTGCGGGGCATAGTAGCTGCATACTTATCGAGAAAACCAATTAATCTTTTTCGATCCTTTGTGCCGGCAAATCGTAACATCCAGCCGGTCGCCTTATGGATCAGATCTTCTTTGTCGTTCACTAAAATCCCGGCGATCCTGAAAGTATCAGTTGTATCACCCTGGCGTATAAAATAACAGGTACTAAGGATCGCTGTGCGTCGCTCCCAAATATTTTTTGAACGGGCAAGCTTATATAAAATATCATGTGGCTTATCATATAAGTAACTCCCTGTCATATACAAACAACCAAGATCACAAAGATCCCAGTTATTGATCCGATCATGACGACGCATATACAAGTCAAAAAAATCTTTTAATCTTTCCTTTGAGAACTTTTTATTACGTGAAGCTTTATCCATGATGCTTACCGCACCGGCCCTTACTTCATGTATCTGGCTTTCAAGTAATTTTTCAATTTCTTTAATTGGCATTTCCCCAAATTCTTTTGCAAGTGCAAAAAGAGTTCCCATTTTGACTCCCATAAATTTGTCGCCATGTCCATAATCCCCTTCTCCTGATTTAAAATATCGTTGGATCTTTCTTAATTCATCATCTGATTGATGAGTTTTTAATCGTGCAATAAAATTCTTCGCAGTTAGATCCTTTGCTAAAACAGAATTGCCCGCCTTTGGATTGACGGGCTTTCCTGTTTGCACTTTTTTTGCGCTGATTGCTTTTGCCATATGTATTATCCGTTATATGCCTTTTTTAAGTCATCAATAATAATCTTCTTCATGCCCATCATTGACTGCATCACTCTCCCGGCTTTTGCTTTGTTTTTATCACTAAGCATTTCCCCCAATATCGGGGGAACAATTTGCCATGATACTCCAAACTTATCTTTTAACCAACCGCACATACTTTCCTGTCCGCCACCCGCAGTAAGTCTATTCCAAAAATGATCTATCTCTTCCTGTGTTTCGCAATTAACAAAGAAAG
>DASUTO010000324.1:0-2968 GCA_036374555.1 Chitinophagaceae bacterium | reverse complement strand
CAATCATTGGCTGGTCAGTTGACCAATCTTCCTGAAATGCCATCAACCGAACCGGGCAAGGCTTATCATTGGGCAGCGAGTGCTAACGCTGCACTTGCAGAAATGAACAGAAGACTTTTTCCGGCAACCGCTGATGCTAATAAAACTGCTATGACTAACCTCGAAAATTCCTTCACCGCAACATATGCTACTGAAGTGGATGCAGCAACTTTACAACGTTCCATAGCATTTGGAAAAGAAGTGGCAACAAGAGTTTTTACATGGGCCTCAACTGATGGATCGGCTAATGTTAATCCGCCTTATATTCCTCCTTCAGGTCTGGGTCTTTGGGTGCCAACATCACCCACACCAGCAGTTAATCCATACGCAAATCAACGCCGGTTATTGGTACCCGGCTCTGCAGATGGCACTACACTGGTACCGCCACCATCTTTCTCCACAGTTCCCGGTTCGCCATTTTATAATATGGTAAAAGAGGTGTACGATGCTTCAGCTACACCAACTACACTAACAACCGATCAAAAAGCAATGGCCGATTACTTTAAAGATGTGCCTGGTTACACGCCTGGCGGTACTTATGTTGCCCTTATGTCGCAGGCGCTGGACATTACAAAACCAACGCTGGATTTGGCAGCTCTCACTTATGTGAAAGTTGGATTGGCAATGCATGATGCTGGCATTGTACTCTTCACCAATAAATACCAGTTCAACCTTATACGTCCTGTTACTTATATCCGTGCTTATATTGATCCTAACTGGTCCACCTATATTCCCACACCTAATCATCCCGAATTTCCTTCCGGCCATTCCACAACAGGTGGCGGTGTTCTCACCATGATGAGCAACATGTTTGGGGAGGATTTCCATATCACACTACACACTTACGATTATCTTAACTACCCGGCTCGCAGTTATACCAGTTTTACTCAATTAAGTAACGAAATATCCGACAGCCGTCTTTATGGCGGGTTGCATTACCGGGCCACCTTAGATAAGAGTACCGTGCAAGGTAAAAAAGTCGCACAGAATATTTTGAATAAAGTGAAATTTTTAAAAGATTAAACGCTGCTCTTAGACCAAGACGATTAACCGCTACTGTCGTTGTTTTTCAACGACAGTAGTAAACCTTAAGATCATGAAAAAGATAATACAAAATTCAGTTTTGGTTGTATTAACAGCGTGTGTAAGTTTTGCTTCCTGTAAAAAAGAAAAGCCTCTTTCCTCTTTTGTTACACCCCTTCAGCCAACTAACAATCAGCAGTTGATTCCATTAGGTGTACTTTCAATTCCCCGTGAATATGTTTGTGCCGCAACTGCCGGAAATAAAATTTTATTTGCAGGTGGTGCTACACAAACTGGACCATCACTCATTGCTTCTTCAAGAGTTGACATTTACGATACAAGCACTCATAGTTGGTCAACTGCTGAATTAAGTAGGCCCCAGGCAGGGCTGATAGCTACATCACTTGGCAGCAAAATATATTTTGTTGATGGCTATATTAATAACTCTTCCAGAATTGATATTTACGATGCCTCCACAAATACATGGTCAACAGCTGAACTAAGTACAGGCCGATGCCTGCTTGCTGCTGGCTCTGCTGCAAACAAAATTGTTTTTGCTGGTGGTGTCGATCCTTTTGGTGATAAAATAAACATATTTGATACATCAACTAATACATGGTCCACAGTAAACCTGAACGAACCAAGAGCAGGTATGTCTGCTACTTCAATTGATAATAAACTATTTTTTTCAGGCGGAATGCGTAATTCCGGTGAAATATCAAATAACGTGGACATCTATGATGCTGCGGCAAATGTATGGTCAGCAATTGCAATGCGTGAACCGAGATATTATCATACAAGTATTGCAGCTGCTAATCTACTATTCTGGGCGGGTGGATACTCCTCATTTGATTCAGATGGCGAGTTGATCGCTAACAATTCTGTTGAAATCTATAATATAACAACTGGCGGGAGGACCCATCATCAATCAACACGCAACGCTTTTTATGCCACTATAATAAATAATACAATTCTTTTTTTTAGTGCATTTTACGGAACATCGCATTCCATAGATGTCTATGATATTAATACACAAACATGGTCCGTTCGTGATATTTCTTTTTCTGTACCGACTGCAATTGGTTGGCCCATGTCAATTATTGGATCGGGAAATAAAATTTTTCTAGCGGAGGGCTTGAATGGATCTAATCCTTCAAAGATTTGGAAACTGGAGTTTTAAAATTTCAAATCATGAAAGCACCTATACTTTTTTATCAATGCATTTTTTTGACAGTATTAATGCTAATCGTCTCCTGCAAAAAAGAACATTCATGCGAAGGATGTCGTGAAAATAAAAATAACAAGCCACCAATCGCAGTTGCAGGGCCTGACCAAATAATTACTTTACCAACCGATAGTGTTTTGCTGGATGGCCGCAGTTCCAGCGACCAGGATGGGATGATAAGCAGTTATCTATGGACAAAAATTTCAGGTCCTGCTTCTTTTAATATTCTTAAACCAACTGACTCATTAACGAAACTCAAATCTCTTGTTGCTGGTGCTTATCAATTGGAACTGAAAGTAACAGATGATTTCGGTCTGTCTTCAAAAGATACAATGAGAGTTATTGTCGATGCTGTTCTTACAACAAATCATCCGCCCATTGCTAATGCAGGTGTTGATCAAACGGTTACGTTACCAACAAATACAATCAATCTTGATGGAAGCGGATCTAGTGATCCTGATAATAATATCACCATTTATGCCTGGACAAAAATTTCGGGTCCATCTTCTTTCAATCTTATCAATTCAAATGCAGTACAAACACAATTGACAAACCTTTTACAAGGAATTTACCAGTTTGAATTAAAAGTAACTGATGCCGGTGGATTGTTTTCAAAAGATACGATGCAGCTAACTGTCAACCCGATAATAAATAATAATTGCTTCTTATCTCAAACACTCA
>DASUTO010000323.1:0-8881 GCA_036374555.1 Chitinophagaceae bacterium | reverse complement strand
AATTTTTTTATGGGGATGGTTATGAAGGTTTGCCCACTTATGCGCCGTTTGATAAAATACTGATCACCGCGGCTGCTCCTGAAATTCCCCCAAAACTTATTGAACAATTAAAGCCTGGTGGTATGATGGTATTACCGCTTGGCGCTGGTGACGTTCAGCAAATGAAACGTGTTACCAAATTAGAAAGAGGTGCGATCAAAGAAGAAGTATTTGATAATTTTTCTTTTGTGCCGATGGTGGAGGGGAAGAAGTAGATGAAAAATTAAACTCAATATTGACGACTAACGTTGGTAAAGAATAATACCAATTGCCGCGTAGCTTCAATAGAAAGCGAAACCTATCTTCTTAAGGGTTTAGTAAACCCAATATTCAATCCTGTGCTCATGATAGGCATGTCGGCGGTTCCAAGGTTTGTAAGGGGAAGTTTAAAATAAGGTTCGACACGTATGCTTCCATTGCCGCCGAGCTTGTGAGTATAACCCACACTAAAATTGGCAACAGAGAACCAGTTTTTTGTTTCATTTGTATAGCTGAGATAATTATGACCCCCAGGTTGACCACTCTGTGTATACTCATAATCGTATTTCTCCGATCTCATGAGGTAAGAGGATAAGCCGGCTGTTGCAAAAAGATTGTGTTTTCCTGATATGATCGTGTACTTCATATTAAGAGGCAATTCATAAAGACGACTCTTTCCATTTACAGCAGTTATCGTTATCCCGTTTGTTGGTGTGTATCCTGGCGGATTGAAATTACTACCATTATCATACACTCTTTTTGTATCCCAAAGCAAACCGCTCTCTATGCTCCATCTTTCATTGAAGGAGTAACCAACGATCAATCCCATTGTTGCCCCAGGCTTTGCAGATTGAAAATGTACTGAGCTCATATCAACTCCAGTTATAATGCCAGCATAGAATCCCTTTTCATTATTCTTCTTCAGGTTTAGCTTCCCTCCATTAGCCACAGGTTCCACTTGTGGGCTTAAAGATTTATTTTCTTTGTTCAGACCTGATGCAATAAGAAAATGATGGACCGATTCTAAATTAACAGGAGCGATATTAAAATTTGTGTTCAATTTAGCCACCGCTTCTGTTGATTGGTTGAATTGATCTGTAGCTTTGTATTTTTTTGATTCCTTTATTGGTTGTTGTGTAATAGAATTATTAGTGATCACATGATCAACTAATGTAGTTAAATGTGTTGTTGCAGATAGATTGTTACCGGTTTTTTGATTTAGTTCATTTGCAATTCTTATTGTTTCTTTAGATTCTTGCGAGCCTTTTGCTAAACCATCTTCAACGAGTTTAACAGGCTGCGGGGAACCGGGTGTTTTTTTAATTGTTCCAGCAAAATCTTCTTTTGTAGATAAAAAGAATAAAGAGCCACACGTAATAACAAATAGACCAAGAGCCAGGAACAGAAAGCCTGTGTTGGTAAGAAACCATAATATAAAACGGCGCCTTTCCTTTTTTTGCGGCATCTTTTTATCAAGGATAGAATGCATATCATTCCATAAAAGATCTGCATCAGCAGCGGTTAACTGCTCAAGCTTCCTTTCTATAATGTTCTTGTAGAGATGGTGCTTGTTCATGCTCTTTCTTTTGCTTTTAATAGATTAATCAAATATTTCCTGGCTTCACTTAAATGCCACCTGCTTGTTCCTTCACTTATCTTTAATAATTCTCCAATTTCCTTATGGTTATAGCCTTCCGTTATATACAGGTTAAACACTGCCCTGGTGGTTGCTGGTAAATGCTGTAACATGCATTGTATCTGCTGTGCAGACATTCGTTGCAATGCTTCAGCCTCAATGGATGGCTCATGTTCTTCTTTCCATTCAACCGATATATTTCTTCTGTTCTGTTTACGTAAAAAGTCAATGGCCGTCCGGATCATGATCGTTCGCATCCACGTAAAGATGGATGACTTGCTTGGATCATAACTGTCTATTTGCTGGAAAACTTTTAGAAATCCGTCCTGTAACATTTCAACGGCATCTTCGTCATTTTTTGCGTAAGATTTACAAAGCACCATTAAGGATGAACAGTACTGCTTATATAGCAGCTCTTGCACCCTCCTGTCATTGAGGATGCAACCTTTAACAAGGTCCTGTTCGGATAGGGTACTTTTGGAGAAAGGCATTTGACAATAGTTATCATGAGTCTTTCAGGAATTGGAGTGTTAAGAATAAGTAATGCTGAAGGGTTAAAATTAATACCTTGAATTTGAAAATGCAATAGGGTTGAGCTACACCAGGCAAATACTTTGCTCCCAAATCACACTAAACTATTTATGCGGGCTGAAAGAATTATTCTTCTCGGTTGATCTCTTTTTTCCATCCTGCACCAGCCCAAAAGGGCTGGCTGCAGTGTGAAAAAAGTTTACATAGAGGGGCTAATTTAGCCATAGGATTTACAAAGAATTTTCATAGACGTCTTTTATATCGGTTATGGGATATTTACCATAAATGAAATTTTCAAAAGGACGCTTCTAAGTAATCAAGGGGGTTACGTAAATACATATACGCAGTTTGGATGGCAGACGTTGGAAAACAAAAATGTTTTTATCGAGTTTGATACCGGTCTTCAGGTATAAATACTATTAATACAGTATCTGAAATTATTTCTATAAAAATTAAACCTTACTGTACTTGCAACTTCCCTATATAAAATTTATTTTTGTAATTCCATCCTTGAAAGACCGCGACTCTTAATCCCGTTACCTAAAAAACTAAAAGATGTTCTTAACCCGGACCGTGAAAATCTTTGCATTCTTGCTATTGCCACTCATTATAGCAATCTTTTCTTGTAAAAAACATAAACCTGTAGAAGATCCTCCTGATCCTCCAACTGAAACTCCCAGTGTCTATGAATCAATATTCACTTTGCCTACCGTTTCTTTTTGTGGATCTGTGTTAACCTCACATCTGAAAATTCAAGATGGTACTGATATAGGTACTGTAACTATAGGTAATGATGGTTTTTATTTGTACTTGACTTATAATCTTACCGGTAACTGGTATCTTGGAGATGCACATTCATATGCAGGAAGAGAATCAGCCATTCCCCGAAACTCAGATGGAAATCCTGTATATGGACAATTTCCCGGCAAACAACTTTTAAATTTCTGTGACCTGAGGCAAACGTTCACTTTCCGGGTGCTTTTGTCTTCTCTTTTTTCAGATATCAATGCGTTGTGCTCTACCAATGAGCAATATTTTATTGCCATGCGGGCATCCGTTAAGCAATTTAGTAACGCAACAGATTGTACTGCGGGTACGGATCAACCAGCATGGGGTGCACCTTTTTTAATTAATCCCGGTAATGCAAATGAATGGGCAACCGCTTTATATTATTGTAAGCAGGACTGTACTATACCTACGATATCGTGGTGTGCATATTCGCAAGGTTACTGGTTCAGCAACCCTAACCCAAATATGTCCTGGTGTCAGAATGTAAAATTTGGAACTTTAGAAGTAAATAAGCAGGATGGCAATGCACTTTGGCCTCCACAAAACAACTTAGTAAAGAGAGCTTTTTTCCAAGGCTCAGCAATACAACTCAGCTTGAACTGTGTTAATAGTGGCAATCCTATCCCTGCATCAATTGCCAGTGATTACAACAGGGTTGAAACTTTCCTTTCTACTCTAACTTATGCTAATCTGCAAAATGGAACTTTTCCTGCAGGTACTGATACAACTGGTGTTCGGCTTGCAACCGGTAATATTGGAAGATGGATCTGCAATAACCATTGTACTACTTACCCGGACCCTACTGCGTGTACGGGATTTTAAACAGATAAATTTATAAACTATTAAACTCTGCACTATGGTGCGGAGTTTTTTATTTGCCGCCAGGACCACTATTCAGCAAACCAAAAATTCAATCTATAATTATTTTATTTCCACCTTTAAAAATTTCACTCCAATTATAATTAACCAGCCCAACCAAAGAGTACTGCCAATAAATCCTGCCATATCCCAAACCGGAAAATTGGGAATAACGGTTTTAAAGAGCTCTGCCTGTGCTAAAAGGTAAATTGCTGAAGAAATAAAACCAAGCCAAATGATCCATTTAGGAAATAAACGAATTTTATCAAAAGCAATACAAATCATGATCGTCCATGCAACTGTAAATAACTGACCTAAGTGTTCTCCCAATAAAACTCCACCGAATTGATGTATTGTTTGAAACGCAACTTTATTTGATTCCTTTGTTGCTTCGTTGAGGGCTGTTACAAAATTATTTGCCAACACAGGTACAATAAATGTCCATCTCAGTAACCCGATTATTTGCACAACACCGGATATAACTGCCAATGTTGTTGCCCATCGAACAAAATAAAATTTGTTCTCTAGTTTTTGCCCGATCGATATGTAAGCAAGAATTAGCGGTAACCCTAAAATGGCAAATAAGAACCAAACGAGGATCAATGAAGCCCCACCTTTGTGAAATCTTGTAAGAACAACACCAGCATCCTGTCGCAATATATCAGGGTAATCAAATATCAAGGTTAAGATGGTGTAAGGAATAAATACACCCACTGCTCCCAGGATAAGGAGCATCCCTATTCTTTTTTCTGCTTTCATTTCCAGTTTTTAAATGTTGATGAATACCTCTGTGGTCACTCTCATACAAACTGCTCGAGCAATTCAATTCTTTTTTCAATAGGAGGATGGGTTGCAAATAAATTATCCCACGAACCAGATTTGCGATGTGATATTTGTGGATTATCAATAAACAATTGTGCTACATCGCGGTTTTCCACCGCTTCAATATAAGGATCAGTAGAAATCTTTTTTAATGCACTGGCCAGTGCATAAGGTTTCTTTGTCATATCAGCAGCACCGGCATCGGCCAGGTATTCCCTTTTCCTGCTAATACCAAACCGAAGGAACATAGAGATCAAATAAGCAAGAGCAGTAGCCACAATTGCAACCAGTATGATAACACCGCCTCCTTTACTATCTTTTTTGCCGCGGCCTGCAAAGCGAAGACTACGGAAAGCTACTTCAGCAAGAAAAGCAAATATGCCCACAAAGATGATGGAGATAATTAAAACTCTTACATCACGGTTGCGGATATGGGATAATTCATGAGCAATTACTCCTTCCAGTTCTTCATCATTCAGTTTCTCAATTATACCCTTTGATAAGGTAACTGAATAACTTTTTTCATCTATTCCGCTGGCAAAGGCATTCAGCGAGTCATCATCAATGATATTTATCTTCGGCATCTTCATGCCTTTTGAAATACAAAGATTTTCAACCAGGTTATAAACTCTTTTATTTTCTTTTCTTTCCAATGGTTTTGCACCGGTAGCTAAACGAATAAACGCCGCATGACCTGCCCATGCGATCAAAAACCAAATACCAACTGCGATAAGAATAATAGGAACAGCAGAAAGAAACATTGAATTGTGATCAATAGAAGCAGGATAGTTATCACCGGGATACTCTGTGGCGTTATCTTTTGCAATAAAATAAATGATAATATAAAACATTCCCAGCAGTAAAGCCGGAAATGCAATTAACAAGAGAAATGAGTTAATATTATTTCGTTGGATCTGTTGGTGAAGTCCGGTGTATTTCATCAAAGTCTGAAATCGTAAATCTTACATCTAAAATTTTATTGTCGGCGGTTCTTCTAATCTTGTTCTTGCTTCTGTGCCGAGGTCAAACATGATCTCACGTTTGAAACCAAAATTGTTGGCGATAATATTCGAAGGAAAAGTTTCCACTGCATTATTATATTCTGTCGTAGCGCCATTAAAGAACCTTCTTGAAGCGGCCAGTTTATTTTCAATATCACTTAATTCTTCCTGCAATTGTAAAAAATTTTGATTTGCTTTCAGATCAGGATAAGCTTCCATCTGCACTCTCAATCCCTGTAAGGCTGATGTCAATTGTTGCTCAGCCACAATCTTATCATCGATCGTTCTTGCAGCCATTGCCGCTGTTCTTGCTTCCGTCACCTGGGTAAGCACACCACGTTCATGACTGGCATAACCTTTTACGGTTTCTACTATCTGGGGAATGAGATCATGGCGCTGGCGAAGCTGTACATCTATATCTGCAAAGGCGTTTTGCCTTCGGTTGCGTAAACTTACAAGGCGGTTATAAAGATTCACCATCCATAGAACGATGACAAGTATTATTACAATGAAAATTATAAAGGCCATGTTTATTTGTTTATTATTAAAATTAGTGAAAAAGAACAGACATAATTACTTTATTCTTTTACCCTATTTTGATGAATGCACGATTGGCAGACTCATGGTGTTTACAGGTCCGATGCCAGTTATATCCATTAACGTCTTTTCAGTGAACCATTCAAAATGGACTTGACCGGCCGGGATAATAATAAAACTCCCAGGGCCATAAACGTTGGTCAACACTGCAGAATCATTATTATTAGTAAAAACAAGATTAAATGAACCTGATATCACAGTTATGTTCAAATTGCCGTTATGGAAATGAGGGTTTGATCTGTACCCTGTTGGGAAATAAGAACGTTCAACAAATAAACCCGGCAATTCTCTCCGGCCTACAAGAAAAACATTTCTTCTCCCGGTTGATAATAATGTATCCGGCGATTCAGGTATTGTCATTTGAGCCGTAGTTTGCGGCTTTGTTTCAAAGCTTGTTGCTTGTTTTTTTTCGCCACACGAGATCATTAATAATGTCGCAAGCACCACACAAATGAGAAATTGGCGTTTCATAAAAAATAATTGAGGTGAAATAAAAAAAGAACTCAGGTAACCATCCTTCTAAAATTATCAACAAATAAATCGCTGCAGGATGATTATTATCATGCCACACAATGAATTGGCTATTTTTTTCTTACTTTCCCGAAATATTTATTTCTTATGAGAATTGGGCCTTTTCTTATCTCTGCAATTATCACTTCCGGGTTGATCTATGGGCTTAATAAAAAATGGGGAACCATTCCGCCAATTGGCAAATTCCTAAGTCCGCAATTTGGTGTTTGGCAAAATGCCGAATCAGCCAACAATGATTTTGCCGGTGATCTGAAACTTGCAGGATTAAAAGACAAAGCAGAAATATATTTTGATGAAAGGCTTGTGCCACATGTTTTTACTCAGAATGATCAGGACGCCTATTTTGTGCAAGGATACCTGCATGCAAAATTCAGGTTATGGCAAATGGAGTTCCAGGTAAAAGCAGCAGCGGGAAGGTTGAGTGAAATAGTTGGCGCTGGAAAAGATTCAGTTGTTTTGAATTTTGACAGGAATATGCGCCGGCTTGGGATGGTATACGCTGCAAAAAGATCAGTTGAAGAAACAGAGAAAGATCCTGAATCAAAATCTGCGTGTGATGCATATACGGCAGGAGTGAATGCTTATATAGAAAATTTGAAAGAAAGTGAATTGCCTTTAGAATATAAGCTGCTTGATTATAAACCTGAAAAATGGGATAATCTCAAGATCGCTCTATTTCTGAAATATATGAGTCTTGACCTGGCAGGCCCGGAAAATGATATGGAATATACAAATGCAAGAGCAGTTTTTGACTCCGCTGACTTTGATAAACTTTACCCGATCACACAAGATTCACTTGATCCTATTATTCCAAAAGGAACTGTTTTCCCGGAACCTTCTGTAAAAGTACTAGCTCCCGCAAACGCCGATTCCATTTTTTCTTCATGGAAAAACAATACAGTAATAAATGAAATAAAACCCGACCGGGATAATGGAAGTAATAACTGGGCCGTTGCCGGTGCAAAAACGCAAAGCGGTGCACCGATACTTTGTAATGATCCGCACCTGAGTTTGAATATACCGTCATTATGGTACGAGATGCAGTTGCATACCCCCAATTTCAATTCTTATGGTGCATCATTTCCCGGGGCGCCTTCAATTATTATTGGTTTTAATGACAGCTGTGCGTGGGGTTTTACAAATGCCATGAGAGATGTAAGAGATTATTATGAAATAAAATTTAAGGATGACAGCAAGCAGGAATATTGGTTCAATAACGAATGGAAAAAGGCAGAGCTGCATATTGATACGTTTAAAATAGCTGGACAAAGAGATTTTTATGACACAGTGGCCTACACAATTTTTGGCCCGGTGATGTATGATAAGTCGTACACAGGCAAAAGAGCCACCAATGATAAGTATTACGCTGTAAGATGGAAGGCACATGACCCGTCAAATGAAATGCTGATCTTTTACAAGCTGAACCGTGCAAAAAATCTCGATGACTATAAAGCAGCATTGCCATATCTGTCTTGTCCGGGGCAAAATTGTTTGTTCGCGGATAAACGTGGAAATATTGGCATTTGGCAACAGGCAGTTTTTCCTGCCAAATGGAAAAGACAAGGTGATTTCGTAATGCCAGGTACTGACAGCAGTTATATGTGGCAGGGCTATATACCATTTGAAGAAAACCCGCATGTAATAAATCCTGAAAGGGGATTTGTAAGCAGCGCCAATCAATTGCCTGCTGATACAACCTATCCTTATTATATCGGCGGGCATCACGATCTGTATCGTGGTTATATTATCAATCGCTATCTGCGAAACATGAATAGTATCACAACTGCTGATATGCAAAGACTGCAAACGGAGAACTATAATGTACTTGCAGAATTTGCATTGCCCATCCTTTTAAAGAACACAGATGAGTCAAAACTCAGCAGTGATGAAAAAAAGTTTGTAGACATCGTTAAAAGCTGGAACAAAAGAAATGACCCCGGTGAAAAAGGAGTTGCCATTTTTAGTAACTGGTTAGATAGTGTAGAAGTGGAAATTTATTACGATGAGCTTTCTAAAGTCGCGGAGCCCTTCGAGTGGCCCGAATCCTATACAATGGTAGAAGCTTTATTAAAAGATTCTGCTTATTCTTTTATCGATA
>DASUTO010000322.1:0-4924 GCA_036374555.1 Chitinophagaceae bacterium | reverse complement strand
TCATTTTTGTTTTCATAAACTATTTTAATTTAATGATACAAAGTTGTCATGAAGAACAGTCGCAGGCAATTACCGAAAACAAGTAATACCATCACCGAAGCTGGTGATTCAGCTTAGTGGTGAGATGAATTTATAATCGTTGAATTTTTCAGATGATCCTTATCAATAAGAAACCCTGTAACGATATGATTATTCGAAATAAAAGTTATTTTTTAAGGATATATTTTTTCCCGGAGAATTTTTTTAGATTAACCAATAACCAAGAAGCATACAGATCAACCTCCCACAATGACCTGTTATTTCAGTTGTGATGATCGGCCGATTATCCTTTTCATACGATCATTTTACACTATCCGTTGATTAATGGCTTTGGCAACGACTTCGGTTAGCGAAGCAACATGCAGCTTCTCATAGATCTTTTTTACGTGGCTGCGAACAGTTTCATAGCTTATTTCCAATTTATCTGCGATCATTTTATACGCTAATCCTTCAACGATACAAGCCAGTACCTCTTTTTCACGGGCAGTAAGGTTATAGTTTGGCGCTTCCTCATGTTTTATATGTTGAGGTATTTGCTGCATTTTGGTAAGCACCTTGCGGGCAATCGATGGACTCATCGGGGATCCACCGTATTGTAATTCCTGTATCGCTTCAACCAATTTTGTATTCAAATGATTTTTTAAAATATATCCCGAAGCCCCCGCGCAAATAGAATCGAATACACGGTCATCATCTTCAAACACAGTTTGCATTAATACTTGAATCTGGGGAAACTCCTTTTTTATAGCTTTTACCGCTTCGATGCCTGACATGCCAGGCATTTCAATATCCATCAGTACCACATCAGGTTTTGATTCAATTATATCACTTACGCAATCCAATACATGACTATAGGAACCTACCACCTCGAGTCCCTGAACCGTGGTAAGCAGCATGTTTATGCTTTCCCGAATGTTTTTGTTATCATCAAATATGGTGATCCGTAAACTCATAAACAGTCAATTCCCGTAAAGTTCAGCAAAAAATACCTTTTCCCAATCCCCGAATCAGGTGATAGGGAATCGCAAATAAACGGTAGTCCCCTTTCCTGATTCACTTTGTATATCGCATTCGCCTCCCATTTCTTCAGCTCTTCGCTTCATATTATTCAAACCATTACCTGACATCGACCTGGCGGCTAATGTCTTCAACTGTTCTTTATCAAAACCTTGTCCATCATCCTTTACTGTTAATCCGATTTGTTGATTAAGCAACCGGATCGAAATATCAAGATGCTTACAGTTTGAATATTTCAATACATTATTTATTGCTTCTTTGAATATCAGGTAGAAATTCTTCCTTTTTTCCATAGAAAGATTCAAATGCAAAACAGCGGGATCATAATTGAAATTGAAAACGACATTTTTAGTTTTTAATAATGGTTTCGCAAAAGATTCCATTCGCTGCACTATTTTCTCCATATTATCATTCTGCGGATTCAATGCCCATACAATATCATTCATTTCAGAGATCATATCGGTGGAAGTAACCCCGATCCTGTCAAGCACATGTTTTAGTTCTGAATTATTCCCCCGTTCATATTGGATCTTTGCTACCTGGCTGTAAACAGAAATGCTGCTGAGCGTAGAACCTACACTGTCATGCAGATCCTGTGCTATCCTGTTTCGTATTGCCTGCCGTTTCAACAATTCTTTAATTCTGTAGCGATACATAAAGTAAATGATCACGGCTACAACCGCTCCGCAAAGAATAAAAAAGAGCGGCGTTTTTCTGAACGGCGGTACGATACGAATTGCTATTGAAGTAACTTCCTTGCCCCAGTTCCCTTTTTTATTAGTTGCCCTTACTTTAAAAGTATAATCGCCACCATCGAGATTAGAATAATTGGCAAAGTTCCGATCACCCGCTTCTATCCAATCCTCATCCCATCCTTCAAGCATGTAGGAATACTGCACTTGTCCAGTCTTAAATTCAGGCGCAGCAAATTCAATTGTAAAATAATTTTGTTTATGGCGAAGTGGAATTTGCGATTTCGATAACAGTTGGCTGTAAGAAGTATTAAAAATTTTAAAGTCAGTAAAAAAGATCTTTGGCTGGCTGGCCCTGTCATCTATTGCCTCAGGTTTGAAACGAATAAAATAGTTAAGCCCGGCTGCATACATAAAGCCGCGGCTGTCTTTAAAAATATATCCTTTCACACCTCCTGATTTTTCAAGATCAGGCAACGAAAAGCTGCTATAGCTTTTTGTTTGTGGATTATATTTATGCAGGTTGCCATTGCTTATCATCCATACCTGCTCTTTGCTGTCTACCTGTATCCCTTCAAGAAGATTGTTTGTAGCACCTATATGTTCAAACTTTTTGGATTTAATATCAAAGTAATTCAGTCCGCCTCCAAACGTGCTTATCCAAAGATTGTTTTTTGCATCTTCAATAATATCAAAGACATTGTCATTGCTTATTGTTCCGGCTTCGGCAGGATTGTTTGTTTTAAAGTTTAGTTTGGGTAATGAATTGCTTGTCCATTCGGCCAATCCCATTTTACCTGTGGCAAGCCAGAGCTGATTAGTTTTGCTTCGAAAGAACTTACGTATAAGATTATCTTTTAAATTAAACTGCTGAATGATCTTTTTTACTGTATCCGTTCGTGAGATCCATGTTTTTGAATTAAAGTCGTAATAAGCGAGAAAATGTCCATAAGGCGAGACAAGCAGTACAGGGTTTCCTTCAATGTTGGTTTCTGTAATTGATACGACCCTTGAGTCAATAATCTTTCCGATCACAGGATCTTTCTCAGTGCCCGGCAGCAATGAAATTCGACCTGTGCTTTTATCATAGATGAACAAAGAGTAATTAGTGCCGATATAAAAATTGCCCTTTAAGTCGGAAAAGAATTTTGTTGCTGAAAGCTGTTCTCCTTTATAAGAAAGTGGCTGATGCAGGAAGTTTTTTTCGCCATTTTTTTGAATATAAATCCCATTGCTGGTGCCGATCCACAGATCACCGTTCTTTTCTTCATAGAAATCATAAATGGTAATTTTTTTGCCAGTAGTTGGTAAAAAAGTTTGAGCAAAATATTGTTGCAAAGGATTATAAACACTTACTCCTTTATTTGTGCCGATCCAAAACATCCCGTTGCGGCAACGGAAAATGGAGTTTACCTGGTCATCAGCAATGGTTCCTTCTCTTGAAGCATCGTAACGATAATTAAAAAAACGGTTTTGGTTTTTATCATAAATAGTAAGGCCCGCATACCTGCCTCCGATCCACAATCTTCCTTCATTGTCTTCTGAAAAAGATGTTGCTTCCTCAACCGGAAATGAAGCTGTAGTACTTTGATTAAATACTTCTTCATTTTGGGTGACTGCATTAAAACGATACAATACATTATCCCAGGAGCCAAACCAGATATGATCGTTAGAATCTTTATATAATGCGGTAACGGTGGCATGTGGCAAACCACTGTATAGATTCGTATATCCTGGGTCGGTTTCGCAGGCAAGTGTTTTTGTATTTACTTTTAAAATGCCTCCGCCCTGAGCTCCAACCCACAATACACCTTTGGAGTCAAGACACATTTTTAATGCAGTTCTTCTGCTTGTTGGATCAGGCTTTTCAAATTTTTCTGTTGATTTATTGAATCGTAAAACAGAATAACCACCGGTAGCCAGCCAGAGATGACCATAATTATCTTGCAAAAGATCATTGACGATATTAACAGGAATGGAAGCCGGATTTCCCGGTATGTTACGGCATTGTTTAAATTGTTTATCCGGAGATAAACGATGATCATACTTTGAAAAGCCGCCATCTGAAGTAGCTATCCACAAAACACCTTTTTCATCTTCCACAAGATCTGTAATAATATTTCCCGAAATGCTGGCATTGTTCCCGGGGTCATGACGAAATACAACAAACCTTCTTCCGTCATATCGGTTCAAACCATCATCTGTTCCCATCCAGATAAAACCCCGCTGATCCTGCAAAATGCAATTGACCTTGTTGTGAGATAGACCATTTTGTGTAGTGATGCGGTTGAAGTATAAAGACGGTGCTTGTGCAACCGCAAGTTGACCGATGATAAATAAAACAAGAGATATTGCCCATCTTATCCTCATAAGTAGAAATCGGATATTAAAATTAATCAAATAGGTACAGTCCTTTGTTGCTTCTAAAGAAAAATATCCGCCCCGATTGTGTCGGGGCGGATCCGCTCATCCAAATAAACCGCCTGTATTGACACAATGAGAAATGGTTTAATGGTAAAATGAGTTTTGATCACCATGACGCAAAAATGAACAGTTACAATTGTTTGTACAATAACCAAAATTGGTTGGACATCTGCCTCAAAGTGGGGAGAATCATGAGGAAAGAGATTTATAATTCATCACATGCCTCCAGTATTTCTTCAGCATGTGCCTTGTTCTTTGGCTTATGAAAAATTTTTCGAATGATCCCTTTTTCATCAACAACAAAAGTGGTACGAAGAATGCCCATGTACTCGCGGCCAAATAATTTTTTCATATCATGAACTCCATAAAGTGCAGTGATCTTATTCTGATTATCGGCTATTAATGAAAAAGGAAGCTCATATTTTATTTCAAATTTCTTTTGCGTCTTTTCATCGTCAGGACTTACACCCAGCACTTCGAAACCTTTTTTCCTTAATAAAGAGTAATTATCCCTGAGATTGCATGATTCGAGTGTGCAAGTTGGCGATCCGGCTTCGGAATAAAAATATAGGATCAATTTTTTCCCATTGTAATCGGCCAATTTAATCTTATTACCATCTTGATCTTTGCCTGAGAATGTTGGCGCTTTATCGCCTTCTTTGAGTGTTACCATTTAGTTGCCGGGTTATTTCTTTTTTGTTACTGGCTTTTTAGTGGTATTTTTCTTTTTATATACTTTCTTCTTGGGCGGC
>DASUTO010000321.1:0-17931 GCA_036374555.1 Chitinophagaceae bacterium | reverse complement strand
TATCGTTGGATCTTTCTTAATTCATCATCTGATTGATGAGTTTTTAATCGTGCAATAAAATTCTTCGCAGTTAGATCCTTTGCTAAAACAGAATTGCCCGCCTTTGGTTTGACGGGCTTTCCTGTTTGCACTTTTTCTGCTCTGGTTGCCTTTGCCATATTTATTATCCGTTATACGCCTTTTTTAGCTCAGCAATAATAATCTTCTTCATGCCCATCATTGACTGCATCACTCTCCCGGCTTTTGCTTTGTCTTTATCACTAAGCATTTCCCCCAATATCGGAGGAACAATTTGCCATGATACTCCAAACTTATCCTTTAACCAACCGCACATACTTTCCTGTCCGCCACCCGCAGTAAGTCTATTCCAAAAATGATCTATCTCTTCCTGTGTTTCGCAATTAACAAAGAAAGATATTGCTTCAGTAAATTTAAATTGCGGACCAGCATCAAACGCATAGAACTTTTGTCCATCCAATTCAAATGTACCGGTCATTACCTGGTTTTCCGGAAAGGGGCTGCCTTTACCCCAGTAAGAAATGTTTATGATCTTTGAATTCTTAAACACGGAAGTATAAAGTCTGATTGCCTCTTCGGCCTTTCCATCAAACCAGAGAAAGGGAGTTATCTTTTGCATGATCAGGAATTTTTTTTGAACGACTTAGTTCTTTTCTGAAAGCTCTTTTACTTTATCTAAAGCTACCGGCCAGGTTTTCAAAAAATAATCCTTGAACTCATCGGTGCTGTCCATATCAACCAATAATTTTGTCCTACCATTTATATCCGTTAATCTATAATTTTCCTTTGCGCCTGCCCAGCCTTTTACATTATCACTTTCCGTATCCTCCACCCCATTTTTTACTACCCCAAGATGCTCGAAAGACATGAATTCATTTTTCTTATTTGAAGCTACTTTACTAACCATACCATCGCCACCGGGGCCTAGAAACAACACTTTAGTTCCTTCTTTCCAATTATCAGTTTTTGCATAAGATCCTTCGGCAAATGGAGCTGTCCATTCTCTGTAGGAATCGTCATTCCATAAAACACTCCATACTTTCTCTTTTGGAGCATTGATGTCAATGGAGAAATTCATCTTTTCCATAAAATATATTTTTTGGTTTATAAATATAATTAATGCTTCGTTTGTTGCAATGATGCATCTAAAAACGGAACAACCATTGAAACCAACCAATCTGTTTGCATCATTACACTTATATGTGATGAACCAGGCAAGATCGCTAATTGTGGAGCATGTATTGGGCCAAAGTCAACCATATAGCTCCCACCACGAAGACGATACATATCAACTGCATGCTCAGGCAGAACGCCATCCCCATCGCCTATTATAATTAATGTGGGGGATCTTATTGCTTTGATCTTATCAGCACCGAAATCATAAGTCGTCGTTACAAACTTTTTCATCTTACTTATAAATTCTTTCCAATGTTTTGGATCAGGCGCCAATTTATCATATTCTTGTTTTATGGGAGTGGCTTCAAACATTTCAGGAGTAAGCATGGGAAGAATTGCTCTCGTTTCAGGGCTCCATCCTTCATATTTATATACCGATGAAGTGATAATTAACCTGCGGACAAGTGCGGGATGACGGATTGCAACCTGTTGTGCAACGCCACCGCCCATGCTATATCCAAAAATGTCAGTGCTGTCTGTTTTAAGAAATTTTAATAATGCAGCCACGTCATCGGCCATACTCTCAAAAGAAAATGGCCGGTCAATATCCTGAGTTCTTCCATGACCTTGCAATTCCACTGCAATTACCTGGCGGGTTTTGGATAATGCAGGAATTATTTGTCCAAAAGCGGTGTTGATTGTATTAAATGCGCCATGTAGTAAAACCAAAGGTTTTCCTGCACCATGAATTTCATAATACATTTTTATTCCATTTACTTGTGCATAGCCCGTTTTTGTTTGCCCAAAAGTTGTTGTCATCAAACAACTAAAAATAGCAGTAAGAATTATTGCGTGTTTTAAAACTGCGGTTGCTGATATCTTTCTCATTGAAAATATTTTTTGTCGATAATCATTTGCTGTTATAAAGGTGAGATGAAAAAAATTGATCGCAAGGGTGGAAAAGCGACTGTTTTATGGGGTATTTCCGACAAAACAGCCAAAGTCCAAACTTTAAAAGCCCCAATAATTCTTTATAGAAAATGAAAAGACTTCTGTGGGTGGCATGTTAGTTGTCCTACTCTAAAAGGCATTAATCATTATTAATTTAATTCTATGTTATGAAAAACATTTTTGGAGTAATAATAGCTGTGGTTTTGATCTCAAGTTTTGCAAATGATAGATCCGGTATACAAGGAACCATTGACCCACCAGAAGGCGCAAGAAGAATTTGGGCTGTTAGTGGCAAGGATACTGTTTCGATCATTCCGGCACCAGGTAGTTTTATAATGGATGTAAAACCCGGAAGCTGGAAATTGGTGGTCGAAGCGGTATTACCATATAAGAATGCCGAGAGAGAAAGTATTCTTGTAACAGACGGCCAAATAACAGATATAGGTTTGATCAAATTGACCCAATAAATCTTCAGAAGATCAAGATGGTGTAAATACCTCTCATCAAAAAAACGGCTTTTTTATTTCAAATGGTATAAGCGGTGATACATTGTTTATGTCAATTCATAAATTAGGCTTTAAAAACATAAACAATGAAAAAGTTTAGCTTGCTGTTGCTCATCGTTCCTGCATTTTCAATTTTGAATGCACAAACAAAAGTAAACCCCGTAATAAAATCATACGGAACGGTTTTCGAATTACCGAATTCGGATCATAAACCAGATCCCTCAATAAACTATAAGATCATCGTTGAGCTTAACGAGAATGGTTCGAAACCTGATTCATTGAATGAATACATTGAAGCTTTAGCAACATTGGTTAATCTTCATGCAGCGGAAGGCGTACCAAAGGAAAATATTCACATGGTGGTGGTGTTGCGTAAAATGGCAACTTATGCGGTCTTTGGCAATGAACTTTACAGAGAAAAATTTAAATGTGATAACCCGAACCTGCAGATATTAAAAGAGCTGATGAATGCCGGGGTTGAGTTTTATGTATGTGGACAAACAATGGAGAAAAGGAACATTGATGCTAAGAAATTAGTGGCGGGAACGAAAGTTGCCAGCGCTGGACTTACGGCCATTACCACCTACCAGCTTCAAGGATATACCATGGTCAAATTCTAAAGGACTTTTCATCAAGAAAATAATACCAGAGGTGTAGCTTTGGCTTAAACTTCATTTGCATAGCTGAATTTTGCAGAAACTAAGTGTTATGAAACTCATTGCTACATTTTTGTCGTTCACTTTATTGGTTTCCTGTGCCAATTCAAAAGAAACAAATTATACAGCAAGCACTCCTGCCGACCCATTAGTAAGAACATTTCTCGGCATTTCGTTAGCAGATTCTATTGATTTTATCCGTTGGAAATTATCTCTTACTGATAAAAGATATTCTTTACAGTGTAGCTATGGCATTGGCAAACCAAACACCAATGGCTTTTATAATGAAAAAAAAGTTGTGCTAAGTGGAGGCGTTAGAAGAGAAAACAACAATTATATACTGGAGAACGGTAATCATGTATTAAAACTTACAGAATTAAATGCCAACCTCCTTCATATACTTAACAGTGATAATACTCTTCTGAGAGGTGGTGGCGGATGGAGTTATGCTTTGAATAATATGGCCCCATCTGCAACGAATCAGTTTAATATGATCACCAAACAACAGATCGTTACAAATGACTCTATCGCATTTGAAGGAAGAACACCATGTGGAGTACCAGGTATTATCGAGCCCGGGAAATTATGTTATAAATTAAAATGGTATCTCGTTCTTTATGGTAATAAAAAAAATGAACCGGCTACTTACAGGATCTTAGGAACTCCGTATCGCCGTGAAGACGGTGGCAGAAGAGGTAATTGGAAAATAACAACTGGTGAAGACGGAAGAATTATTTACCAGCTTAATGATGAAAACGAAAAGCCTTTTATACATCTTTTACAATTAGATCAAGGGGTTCTGATGTTTACAGATGCAAAAGGAAATTTACTGGTGGGAGATCATGACTTTAGCTATACTTTGAACCGGCGGTTTTGATCCATCGAAGTTTGGGCGGCTAACTTATTTACTGGCTACTTCAGCGGGTTGTTTTATCCCAACCGTTTCCCTGATCCCTTTAAAAATAGTCTTCCAGGTTAAATAAAAAAGAGAACGATTCGTATTTCTTGCAAGAGATACTTGCTGCGCCCTGACTTCGTCATCGCCTTTTGGATTTGAATTTTTGATAACAATATTTGCCAAAAGACTTGTCAGGAATTTCTTATCAGTTTCGGTGGCTCCTTTATCTTTTTCCAACAGAGCTACCTTCAGATCTTCATAAAGAAATTTGACATTCCCATTCATTGAATAATCATTTCCATGCAGGTCAAAGGTCAGTCCATTAAAACGCCCCTCTTTAATACTTGCCGGGCCCATGGGTTCTGCAAGAGAATTAACATCTTGCCCATTGATCGCACCCATCTTCCCTGACACATCAAAATGGCCCTTAGGATGGAAAAGATAAAAGGTCCAGTTTGTTTTCAACGGGGCTTTGTTTAGAAAACTTGAATTGATAAATGCTTTCATCACTTTATTTGGTGCATGCTTATCATTTGTAAAGTTTGTGATCGATGCATTTACGCTATAAAACTGAACAAGCCCGGATTGGCGGGTTATATGACTCTTCTCCTTGTATTCAACAAAGGAATTGCGAACATTTACTTTTCTAATATTAAAAACCAGCGGCACATCATCTAAAACCTGTTGCGGATAATAGCCAACACGGTTTTTCTTGTCCCGTGGTCTTGCCAGGTCCCGGTATATTTTAAAAGCTGATTTACCAATCGACATAGTCTCTGCTTTCAAATATTCATCCGACAATTTCCGGATATCAACGCCGGAAAAAACAATATTATTAAAAGAAAAATCGAACCGGTCATCTTGCGTTGGAAGGGAATTCACAAATGCATTTTCTCCTAACCTCGGATCAATAAGAATTTGATTCACCGATAGAGTTCCGGCAGTTGAGTTCAATGAAACGTTTTCCGCAACATAGTCGTACAAACTGTTTGGCGAAGGCCATGCAATCTTTGCAACGTTAACATTCACACCTTTTGCAAATAAGATCCGGGTTGAATCAAGAGAACCAATACTATCGACTTTCACATCAAGCAAAGAAAGATCTATATTATTGACTTCAATGATCAATTTTCCGGTATTGCGGTTCCTTGTTCGTAACTGTGCCCCCATTACCTGAACAGAATCGATCTGAATCATATCCATGTTTCCAAGTATTTGCCGGTATATTTCCTGTGTGGGTACATTACGAATGGAGTCTTTTCCTTTATATGTGTATTGAAGATCGATCACGGGGTTTTTAATTTCTAATTTCCTCCCGACGATCTCTTTATCAAGCAAAGCCCTGGTAGTTCTTACTCCTGCGACATTGATCTCCGGGATATCAATATTAAAAACCATTGAAGGAAGCTTACTGCCTTTTTCAAATGATTGATAAGAGCTGGAATCAAACCGCAGTTTCATATTACGAATAGAAAGAGCCCCTGCCGCTTCATCTATTTTCATGTCATCATAGCTTATCTTATAAAATCCTTTATTACTTTTTACAATTGCTTTTTCCAATTCTGTTTTAATGATCCTGTTCTTATGAGTATTCCAATACAAGAAGCCAGAAGCAATAATAGCGAGGAGCGAAAATGAAATGCTTATTAAAACAATCTTACGTGAGTTTCTTCCTGTGCTTTTTATCGGTGAATTTAATTTCATTATACAAATAAGACAATTACTATTCCATCTTATTGAATTGCGCTGATATAGTATTAACAAAAAAAGCATCGAACCCGATGCTTTTAGAATGATAATAATAGGTATAAGGTTTAATAATTCTCTTCCATGGGTCTTGACAGGATGTCTTTTTCGGAAACCATTTCCCCTTCGAGACAAATGCAATATTCATTTCTGTTCAAAAGTTCCTGTCGGAATTCTTCTTCCATCTGTGCAAAATCTTTAAAAAATGCAACGCTTTCAGCTAACCATTCTTTCTTTTCATTATATGAATTTTTCAGGTAATCATGAATGGAAAGCATGTTTTCTGTGACATTGCTCAGTTTCAATGGCAAAAGCAGTTTATTCATGACAGTGAGATTTAGTTCCATTATGAAACATTTATGCCAATTTCGTACCTGTTAATTAAAAATTCGAGTGATGGGTATTAAATAATCTTTACCCTTTATAATGACAGAAAATTTGTGGATAACATGTTATCTATAAATATCAATTATGACAATCATAAAAAGAGTTGACTTTTTTCCCCACTAATTTTTTGTAGGTAAGATCTATGGCGCAACATGAAAAGGGAAGTCTCATGTTTTTGTCATGGGCTGCAGCCCTAATTTTTTCATAGCAGCTTCTTCATCCTCATGAGTGATCAATAAAATAATCTTTGGATCTATGTCCGTTTCCTGTATAATATAACTCACATCAAATTCAACTTGCTTTGTACCTATCTTCTCAAAAGTAACACCCCAACGTACGACTACCATGCTATATTCACTACAGATAGGCATCACTCTTTTAGAAATTATTCTTGCTGATTTACGGCCAACACTTCGATAAAATTGAATTGCCTGTTCTGCCTTCTTTTCAAATTCCTTTTTGCTCTGCGCTATGGAGCCTTTCGGCCCGGCTGAAATAAAATTATCAGCACAATATCCTGATATAGTTTTCAAATCAAGTTTATCAAAAGCTGTTTCATAATCTTTGAATAGGGTATCCAGTTGATCTCGACTCATGCTTCCTCGTTTAAAATGTTGCGCTCAAAAACAACGCCATGATTACATGTTACACCCACTATCAAAGGGCATGTAATTTGAGTAGCTATAAATTAAAAAACATTTATGAAAAACATTAAACAGCAAACGCCAAATCAGAATACCAGGCTTAACAATAATAAACACAGACCTGAAAACAAGGATGACATTGATAGTCGTGAAGGGGAAGAGCAACTACACAAAGGTGATGATAGAACCCATAATAAAAAGGAAAGAAAAAATTTAAAGAAGAGAACGGGAAGATAAGAAGCGATGATCTTAAAGTTCATGCAAAGGATCGGAAGCCTGTATCATCTGAAATTATTCGCAATGTCCTTTAAGAGTAGATGAGACGAACCGATAGTTTAGAGAAAATAAATCAATTCCTGAACTCCTGGCTGATCATCAGACCATAAAATCCGCCATCCAATATCCCAATTCCCACCCGGCCAAAAGAAGGATTAAGGATATTTGCCCTGTGTCCCGGAGAATTCATAAGGTTAACATGTGCTATTTCCACTGTTTGCGCTAATGCAAGATTTTCCCCCGCGGCAACGAAACGAACATTCGCAGCCTTCATCCGGTCGAATGGATCTTTACCTTCAAGGTTATCATGAGCAAAATACCCTTTTGCAAACATGTCCTGCGAATGTGCTCTTGCTACCTGCAGCATTTCGGGATCAGCCTGCAAAGGGCTTAATCCTTGTTTTTGTCTTTCTTTATTTATCAATTGCAACATCTGGGCTTCATAATTTGGTTTTGGAGTAGCATTATCTATTTTAAATGTAAGATTGATCTTTTCATCTGAGCCCGGCTGAACTGTTAAGCTATTGATCGTTTGCCGGATTGCTTCATCAAATACCGGGGCCAATTTTCGGTTAGCCCATTCAGATTGCATTGCTAATTGAACTCCTAACTGGCTATTGCGTGCCTTTTCGGTAATGCCGTCCCTGATTGGCAATGAAAGAAAGATCGCAGAAAATATCACCGCATATAAATAACCCGTAATTGCTCCGGGAACGATCCCCAAAATCTTATTGACGCTACTTTGATGAACTTCGGCCGGAGCACTTCGTGCTATATATCCGGCAACAATGCTTAAGAGTACACCGGCAACAATTGCAGTTAATAAAAAAGCTATTGCTAATAACCATGGTCCTGCATCAAAGAGGTTATCTATAAAGTTCGCTACATAAGGATAAAATATGTAGGCACTGATAAAACTGCCTACCCATACCAGCAAGCTAAGCATGGTGGAAATAAAACCACGGTACCAGCCAGCGATAACTGCGAGCAAAACTATTAAGATCAGAATTAAATCAACCCAGTTCATAAATTAGATTCTACATGAATTAAACAAAAAGTTCGCCGAAAATTCTACTCACTTTTCACTAATAATAAAAAAAATAGCTTTATCTGATTTTTATTATTGGTGATGAAACCGGATTAATGTAGAAAAAAATCCTGCTTTTAAATTCTTTTTCTACTTTATCGTCTTCGGGCTGGTGCTTTCTTCAGAAATTAATGGTGGTACACAATTTGAAAATAAGTGTATGTTCATTGAATGGAAATTGTATCATGTAAATAAGTATTATGAAAAATTCACTTTATGTTTTATTGTTTGCAATGATCTCGATGTCTCTAACAAGCTGCGAATTGGTCGGTGATATTTTCAAGGCTGGTGTATGGGTGGGGATATTGGTAGTAGTAGGAATAATTGCGTTGGTCATTTTTTTAATCAGCAAACTTTCAGGAAAAAAGTAACTTGAGGTATTACAACTAATGTTGTAATCAATTCTCAACATGAAGTATGATGTTATCATCATCGGCGCTGGAGCAGCCGGTTTGTTGGCAACGAGAGATCTTGCAAAAGCCGGCTACCATGTTTGCATATTAGAAGCTGCCGGGATTGCCGGCGGAAGGATCTCTACGATCAAAGAAAATTTTCAAGACCCTGTTGAAGCCGGTGCTGAATTTATTCACGGCAAACTGCCTCTTACATTTAAAATTCTGAAAGAAGCAAGGTTATCCTATGAAGTTGTTGAAGGTAAAATGATCGGTGTTCAAAATGGAAACTGGCAGACGGAAGAACATAATGCACATTGGGATGAATTCATGAAACGGCTTGGGAAATTAAAAACAGACATTACCATTCTGCAATTTTTGGAGGAAAATTTTTCTAACGCTGAATATCTTCAACTTCGCCAGGCCGTTCAGCGGTTTTCTGAGGGGTTTGATCTTGCTGATATCTCCAAAGCCTCCATACTTTCAATAAAGGATGAATGGAAGGATATAGAAAAGAAACAATACCGGATCAAAGGTGGCTATATTCAACTGATAGATCATTTGGTTAATTGTTGCCGACAATTAAATGCGGAAATTTATTATAATGCTTGCGTTAACAAAATAGAATATGAAACCGGGAATGCGACAGTATATACAAATGACAGCAAAGAATTCCAGGCAAATAAATTGATCATTACAGTTTCAGCCGGCATTTTACAATCCGGCACTATTCAATTTAAACCCGAATTAACCGATCATGCAGTGGCGATACAGGGATTAGGATTTGGCGCAGTCATAAAATTCCTGCTGGATTTCAAAACATGCTTTTGGAAAGAATTCGATGATGAAACTGGTTTTCTGTTGACAGATGAAGAGATACCCACCTGGTGGACGCAATTACCTGCAGAAAGTAATATTCTTACCGGTTGGTTGGGTGGTCCCAATGCAACAAAAAAAATATTTGAACCCGAAGCTTCATTATTGCAAACAGCCCTGATATCCTTATCATCGATCTTCCGCATCCCTCCTGCCATGTTGCAGGAAGAGCTTATTAATTATAAGATCATTAATTGGCTCAACCAGCCTTTTGTAAAGGGAGGTTATAGCTACAATACGCTTCACTCTAAAAAAGCCATAAATATATTGTCATCACCCGTTGAGGATACTATCTATTTTGCAGGAGAAGCAATAAGTAAAAGTGAATCGCAGGGAACGGTAGAAAGTGCTTTACACAGTGGTCATGAAGCAGCCAAGGTGCTGATCAAAGATTATCAAACAGAAAAACAACGATAATTATTGCTCATCTTCCTGATCACGGAGACTATAAGAATTATTTTCTTCATCTTCCTCCCCTATTTCCTCATTAACATCATCATCTTCGCTTCCCGGTACGTCAAGATCGCTTCCACTTCTATCTGACCCTTCATTAAGCATTTCGCCTTCATTATCCGTCTTATCCAGATCACCAATGTTCAACTGCTCATCATCCAATGTGGCCATTGATTCGCTGCTGCGTTGCAACAGATCTCTTTCGGAAGTGGTTACATTCAGGTTTTTGTCCATTAAAATATCCTCGTCAGTGTCTAACAATTCCTTTGCTTCCTCGTCGGCTGATGAAATTGTGGTATCCGCCATTTCCCCGGGCGGCATTGGCCTTATATGCTCCTGACCAGGAATATCTTTTACGTCCGGCAGATCCAGTATAGCTTCATCGGGTTTCAATAGCTCTTTATCACGTTTTGATTCGGGCAGATCGCTTGTGGCTCTGTCATCCTTTGTTTGTATTGGTTTCATAAAAAAAGTTGAGATAATAGAATAGAATATAACATGCAAAATCGTGCCCGTGTATCAGCCTTATAAGGTGAAAAGCAAAAGTGAATAAATGTGGAATCTTTTCCCTAAGGCTGGCAATGATGGTATCGAAAAATGCTTTTTTACATATCAGCAGAAAAAGTATAACACCAGGCCTCTCCCTCTAAAACCGTGTCTCCATCCTGGCGTGTTATTTTTATTTTTAACTGAGTCACGGGTTTTGTCTCATGTTTGCTTATCACTTCGGCTTCAGCAGTTATTGTGTCTCCAATAAAGACCGGCGCTATGAATTTCCAGTTTTGACTTAGGAAAACAGTACCGGGCCCGGGCATGTCCATCGCCACCAGGGCATGAAGCAACCCGGTAGTCAGGCCGCCTTGCACCACCAATTTTTTAAACTTTGTCTTTGCAACAAATGTTTCATCAAAATGAAGTGGATTATAATCGCCGCTCAGATCAGCAAATGTTTTAACATGATCAGCGGATAGGGTAACGCTTCTTGTAGCTTTTTGCCCGATAGAAATTTGCATTGTAGTCAGGGTTGTCAGCTAATTTAGTCAATTTGCTGCTTCCTGTTCTCTTCAATTTCTTCAATAGTCACTTTCTCCTTTTTTATTCCTTGCCGTAAAAGATAAAATAAGCTCATATAAATATTCGCTACCCATACTATTGAAAAGCCAGCAATAACATAACCTCTCCAGTCAGCATATAATAAATAAAATTTAGTAATTACCAGGACAGCTATCGTAACATAATGACTAAAGCAATATTCGCAAGTAAGCATGTAGAAAAACTTTCTTAGCAGGAACAATTTATTTTTCCTGCTATTCAATTCGCAAAATTTTCTTGGTTCTTTAAACACCTCTTCGTGAGTGATCGTCCATGAAATACAAGCAACGGGAATAGCCAGCACAAAAAGATAAATAAGCTGCGTATGTAAAGACATAGCGAATGGATTTAGAGAACACGCTTTATTGTTCAAAGGTTGAACCAAAACCACGCCAGCAATTAAAATAAAAGACCCGGAATGGCCGGGTCTTTTATTTTGTGAGTCCTGCTATACACTAATGATAGTGTTTGAAGGTTGCATTTTTATTTTACATCTGTAAAAACTACTCCCTGGTTATTCATCAGCGCAATTTCTGATACACCATTTTTAATAACAGTTACATGATACACTTCGTCATTTCCATTTGACAATCTTCTTGTAATACTATACAGATTATTACCATACGTATTGATCGCATTTGTGATCACGACATCTGGTACATAGGTATTCAGCACTGGTAAAGACGCTTTAAAACTTTCGCCTCTCATCATATACCATGGCTGGGTATTATAATATACACGAACGATCCTGTTATTGTCGCTTTTGTATGTTGCATACCACCAATCGCTTGTCATAGGCATCCATGTTACTGTAGCTGAAGTAGGGTAATTAGCCGTGAAATTTGCACGAATAGAAGCGGGTACTTGTGAGCTATTATCAACTTCGCTGGTTGTTGTTTTATAGGTCAGCTCTTCCTGTGCACTTACTGTGTACGCAGCTGCCAGGATAATTGCAGCGCAAAATATTTTTTTCATAGATAATAATTTTTAATTCGGTTAAACAATTGATTTTATCTATGAGGAGTGAAAACAAGAATGATGCCTGTGATTTTTTTAATTTCTTAGATACACACAATGTGTAAATTACATTACCAGGGAATTTCGCATGGATGCCGTGGTGTAAACATTGAGACGGTGTCCTGTAACCAATTTCAATTAAGTACGCTGGTTGGGCAAAAATTTCCCACCGGTAAGTTGCTGTTTACTTATAAAAATTTTGAGATAAAGAATTCGAAACAACTTTATACTCGTTATCTTTTAATATGATCTGATAGGAATTATTAATTGCTTTAATATTGGGATTTGATAAATGTTTCTCGTTATACGGGGCAAGAATATCACATTCCTTTACCTCATTTGTAGCATTCAGTTCTCTCTTAAAAACCCGGTAATTAAAATGCCAGGGGTTAAATTCTCGTCCGTTACCATTCTCAGTATACGAATCATTAAATCCTTCGAATATTAATTCGCTCATATGCTCAGGATGAGCATTCAGATTTTGAGTTATTTCAATATAACGATCCATCGCAGGGTCACCATGTACAATCCCGCTATCCCAAATAATTTCGCCATTCAGAAATATAACCAATCTATTATCAACATGCTTTACATTGATCCAGTATTCTTGTTTCATTTTTACTAAAATTGATTTGAAAAAAAAATAAATGACACCGCAAAATAAAAAAGAGTATCCGATGACTACATGATACAGGTTAACCTTTCACCTGATAATAATTAATCCGCTACTGTCTGAAGTATTTTTTATTTATTGTTTGCGGAGGGCAGCAGCATCATCATATAGACATATATACCCAGGTTATCAGATACAATTTCGTCGGCACTGACGGTTGAATTATTTAATAACCGTGAGCTGGGATTAAGACAACCCAATACTACCCTGTTTGTTTTGAAATTTATTGAACCCGTATTTTCAGGAACGATCATATAAGGAGAAGGAGAATTCTTACCATAAAATTTAAAACTATTACCATTAAGCGCCATAAGACTATTAAGACTCATTCCGGAATAAATACCAGCTTTTGAATTCCAGACATTCTCCCCGATAACTCCATCATAATTTGAAATGGTGTTCGTATTCATATTTCCACCGATAATGAGGTAAGCAGGTTTACAAAGATTTACGTTGTCTTCCCAAATAAAAACTGCCTGCCTGCTGGTTTTGGGAAAAAGAACAGAGCATTTTGCTACATCCTTTTCAGAAAAATAATAAAGATCTTTAATAACATTTGACTGACCGAAAACACTTACAAGATATTCATGAGAATAAAATTGCAACAGGTCTTCCGCAAATTGTATCGTTTCAGGCAATGGCAGCTCCTGCTGATTAATAACGAATGAATAAAGTGTGTCGTCAGCTTCCTTAATGGTGTTTGCCAGGACTGTGATATTTTTCCTTTGAAATAAGATACCGGTAGTATCTTTTTCGTTGCCACAGAAAAATCCTGATTCTTTTAATTCCAGCAAGCTTTCATCGAATTCGTTTTTCAAAGAAGTGATATATGTAAATGAAAAATTATTTTTTGTACGAAATATTTCAATGGTTCTGCGAATGTTCAGCGTATCTTTTTTCCTTTTGTTTTTTTGAGGCTTTAAGAAGCGATAAATATTTACCTGGTTACCATCCTGGACCCTGCTTCCGCCGGGCAAAAAATGATTCCTGGTTAAATAACTTTCAAGTTTTTTGGATGGTACAGCAGATGCAAAAAGAAAATCCTTTGCAGAAAATTCCTGGCTATACGCATTGCATACAAGTAAAAAAGAAATAAGATAAAGTACAGATCCCCTCATAAAAACAAGTTGTTCTTTAGTAAACTATCGGCGGACGGGGTTTTTAGAAGAATATTGGGATGAGAATTCAGAAGGAAGGTATAATCTTCTCCTCAATAACCATACCGGGGAGAAAATTCTCAATGGTTCACAAAGTCGTATTAGCAATCCCAGCGGTAAAATTACAGATTTAATCCTGATACCCGTACAAATATCTCTGGCGGGCAGGATGAGACGGGTCAGGATCTCCATTTAATAGTTCCCTCTTTATTTTCTTTAGCCCGGAACCTGACAATTTTTTTGATCAAAGGCAATGGTAATGGTCGATCATGGGGAAACTGGACAGAACCCTCAGCAGTTTTATATGTTGAAAGCTCTTTTGCAAAAGCTTTTATTGCAGATGGCATGGGATAAAAGCCAATATGTTTTTTGCATAGGGCAAACGAGACAAGTATTTTTTGGTAAGAATAAGCAGGCATGCTCCATTTTAAGCCCTCTATTGCGCCGGGTGCCGCGGTCCTGATGCAATCATGAAGCTTCCACATTTTCTCTTGCACCTCTGCGGGTGCTGCGTAAATATACTCTTCGATAGTTTTTGGCTTCATTTTGATCTATAATTTTTTAACCGGCTGATGCAACATAAGGTTATTGATCAGGTCCCGAATAATGATGGGCGACTGTAATTCCAGAAGATAACTATGAGATGAATCTCTATTTTCCCAGGTATTGCTTCCATCTTCTGCTACCTTTATTTTACCTGTTTGGATATTCCACCATGGCGTGTATCCTTTAACGGCAATCAATACAGCAGTTTGATCCCAGCTCATTCTGCCTGCACTGTCCTGTAAACTCAATGGGATTGAAAGCCGGTAAACATCTTTTACAGGACTATCTTTAATGTCATCATTACTTATTAGCGGCAAGCCTGTTCTTATAGTAAATCCAATTTCAACGCCACTGAATAATATCGGAGTTTCCCAATTATCAAAAACAATTTTAGAGGCTGCAGCATCCATTCTCACATTCCATTCATTCCCGGCAGGAAAACTCCCTGCCATACAAACTAATTGCCTTATTTTTTTCTTCACTAATTCTTTACCTGTAAGCGTTGAATATTTATCAGGTGCTGATTGAAGCAAGTCAGCAAGGTTGGTAAGAAATCCCACAGTTATTATTGTTACAGACCTGTCGGGTTGTGATGCCAATGATTTTCTATAAACTTCAGTTGCACTTAATGCCTCATCATTCTTTTTTATTTTATGAGGATATTTTAATAGAAGTGTGTCCGTCCAATGCTGGTTGTCTTTTAATTCCAACGCTTTCCCTTTTGGAACACCAATTAATAAACCCGGACGGTTGAAATAAGTGTTCAGTACATTAAATACGGCAGCCACCCCTTCATATTTCGTGCTGGCAACTGTTGCGAGGATATTAATGTAGCCACTATCAGCAAATGCATGTAATAAAGTAATGGCGCCCACATCATCATAATCCGGACCCATATCGCTGTCAAAAATTACGGGAATGGGCTTCGTTTTTTGAGCCTGCGATGGAACCGATACCAATATGCAAAACCAAAATAATATTCTACCCACTTTGGGATTTTTACTATTTATAATATTCCTTCCAAATTATTGTCTTTCCTGTTTTAGAGGATTGTTTTGCAGCATCAAGGATCTTGACCACAATATCATTCGTTTCAGCGGAAGAAAGATCGTATTTATTCATTTTAATGTTACCACGGATCACATTTACAAAATAAGCAAAAGGATCATTTCGGTGATTGCTTAACGGCGAAGCTGTGATTGTTTGTGCTTCTTTATTTTCATTCTCTTTTATCTGCATGTTGGTTCCATCCTTACAAAAGACAAATCCCGTTTTCCCATATACATACATGTCTTTTCGACCATAGGGCCAGTTCCATGAAGCCTGGATGATCACCTGTGCTTTCTTATAAGTAAGAATAATTGTTGCTTCATCATCAACTTTCGGGTATAATTCTGGTTTTATTTGTTGTGTTGCTGCCATTACTGTCAGAGGCGTTTCACCATCCATGAGCCATGTTGCAAGATCAGCCCCGTAACAGCCAAAATCAGTCAGGGCGCCTCCGCCATTCAAAACAGGATCAGTAAGCCACTCTAAAAATTCCGGGGTGCACCCAATTTCAATTGGCCCACGATGACCGGTATGAAAGACTATTTTTCGTATATCCCCGATCAACTTATCTTCTTTAATTACCTGGTAAGCTTTTGCATTACTGCCATACCAGGTAGTTTCATAATTGGTAAGCAAATGAATATTATTCTTTTTTGCCAGTGCCAACATTTTTGTTGCATGTTCGTTGCTTACAGCTAATGGCTTTTCCACCATTACATGAATGCCGCGGGGCGCACAATACTCGACAACTTTCAAATGATCATAAATACTATTAAAGGCAAACACCGCTTCAGGCTTTGTCTTCCCGATCAATTCCTCTATTGTGTTGTATACAATATTCATATTATAGCCATGCTTTTTGGAATATTTTTCTGCCAGTGAGCGGTTCGGCTCAGCAATACCAACAATTTCAATATCGCCTCTATTTTCCCTGCCGAGTATCCAATTCACATGGTCGTGCACCAGCCCTACAACTGCAACACGTAATGGTTTATGTGTCATTGAATCCTTTTGTGCTATTACAGCAACACTGTTGAGTAGTATAAGTATGATTATAAGAGACCGTAGCATGATGTAGATTTTTACAAATATAACTTTTGTACCAAAGGACATTAAAAAAGACCTCTTATAAACAAACCTGGGTGTTCTATGAACTATCAAAATATTTTGGTCTGGTAATTACTATTTTTACAATTCAGACTAATATTTGATTATGAAAGCAAAAATTATTTTAAGCATTCCGGCATTTATTTTTTACACAATAGGGTGTTCAGGGCAAAATTCACCGGTGGAAACGCAAAGTCCCAATACCAATTATAGACCGGCACATAACGGGCAAACAAGAGTAGCGGGTGTAAAAACCAAAACCGCTTATAAGGTTGACAAGATCGCAGAAAAATTGGGATTACCATGGGCTATTATCCCTTTTCCTGATGGCCGACTGCTGGTAACTGAAAAAAGAGGCTCGATGCAAATACTTGATGCAAACGGAACTCTCGTAAAAAAGATCACTGGCTTCCCCGAAGTAAATTCATCAGGCCAGGGAGGAATGCTGGATGTGGCATTGGATCCAAATTTTAGTAAAAACAAAATGATCTATTGGTCATACTCCGAAAAAGTGGATGATGGAAATCTTATGGCTGTTGCCAAAGGAGAACTTAATGAAGCAGAATCAAAGATCAACAACCCGGTTGTTATTTTTCGTGCAACACCCGCATTAAAAAGCAGCATGCATTATGGCTCCAGGCTTGTATTTGATAAAGACGGGAATCTTTTTGTTAGTACGGGCGAACGGTCAATCCCGGAAGGAAGAAAGCAAGCGCAGTGGCTAAACTCAGGTCTGGGTAAAATTTTTAAAATAACAAAGGATGGTAAACCGGCGCCGGGAAATCCATTCATCAATCAAAAAGCTGCAATGCCCGAAATATTCGCCTACGGGATACGTAATGCACAGAGCCTCGATATTCATCCTGTGACAGGTGAAGTATGGGAAGCAGAATTTGGACCAAGAGGCGGTGATGAAGTCAATATTATAAGAGCAGGAAAAAATTATGGCTGGCCAACCATTACTTACGGAATCGAATATGGAGGCGGAAAAGTTGGTGATGGCATTCAGCAAAAAGAAGGAATGGAACAGCCAGTTTATTATTGGGATCCCGTTCTTTCGCCAGGTGGAATGACTTTTTATAAAGGCAATACTATCCCCGAATGGAAAAATAATTTGTTCATCGGCGGCTTAAGCAGCATGCATATTGCTCGACTTGTTATTGAAAATAACAAAGTAGTGGGTGAAGAAAGATTGTTGGATGATAAAAAAGAAAGATTCAGGGACGTTACTTATTTCAATGGAATGCTCTATGCTGTAACAGATGGTGGCAATCTTTATCGAA
>DASUTO010000320.1:0-4741 GCA_036374555.1 Chitinophagaceae bacterium | reverse complement strand
CATACTCTCCACACCGCCGGCAAAATAAATTTCTCCATCACCACACGATATTGCTCTTGCCGCGTCCATTATACTTTGCATACCAGATGCACAAAGGCGATTTACCGTCACACCGCCAACACTAGCGGGCAAACCAGCAAGCAATGCTGCCATCCTGGCCACATTTCGATTATCTTCCCCCGCCTGGTTAGCAGCTCCGGCGATCACTTCTTCCACGTCATTCATGTCAATCGAGCTATTCCTTTGCATCAACGCATGAATAACGATCGCCAGCAGATCATCCGGTCTTACAGTTGATAAAGCGCCTCCGTATTTACCTATGGGCGTTCGGATCGCGTCGATTATAAAAACATCTTTCATTATGTACTTAACTTTTGAATTACTATTGAGCTGAAGTTGCGACGCTCCATTCATCGTTCCGATCGCTACGCAGCTATAAGTGCCTGCAAAGGAACACAAAAGCAGCATATCAGCGAAATCCGCTAAACCATTCATCGATGATTATCTTTGCACCATGCTGAAAACAGAACTAAAGAATATCAGGCACCTGGATTTACAAGAGCTGGAAGAGTATTTTGAAAGACTTGGAGAAAAAAAATTCCGCACTAAACAAGTCTATGAATGGCTTTGGCAAAAACATGCACACAGTTTTGCCGAAATGACTAACCTGAGCAAAGAGCTTCGCCAGAAACTTGGAGAAAATTTTACGCTTCCTGCATTAACAATAAATGCAACGCAATATTCCGCAGATGGTACAGTAAAGTCAAGTTTCAAAACACACGACGGTCATTTAATAGAAGGCGTATTGATACCAACAGAAAAGAGAGCCACAGCCTGTGTATCTTCTCAAATCGGTTGTTCGCTCAGTTGTAAGTTTTGTGCGACCGGTTATATTGATAAAAAACGTAACCTGACCTATGATGAGATCTATGATGAAGTAGTACTTATCAATCAGCAATGTGAAAAGATATATGGACACAAGCTGACCAATATTGTTTTCATGGGAATGGGCGAACCATTATTGAATTATAAGAACGTTTTGAAAGCCATTGAAAGAATTACATCACCGGATGGCCTGGGTATGAGCCCAAGAAGAATTACAGTTTCAACAGCCGGCGTTGCCAAACAAATAAAACAGTTGGGTGATAATAAAGTAAAATTCAAGCTGGCTTTATCACTTCACGCCGCTACTGATGCAAAGCGCCACGAGATAATGCCCATCAACGATAGTAACAATATTAAATCCCTGGTAGACGCTTTAAATTATTTTTACAGGGAAACAAAAAATGAGATCACGTTTGAATATATTCTTTTCAAGAATTTCAATGACTCACTCAAAGATGCAGATGACCTGATAAAAATATATCGCCAGGTGCCGGCTGACCTTATTAATATTATTGAATACAACCCCATTGATTTTGCCAAATTTGAAAAGCCGGAAGAAGAAAAGGTAGAAGCTTTTATCGCTTATCTCGGAAAACACAAAGTGAATGCACGGCTCAGACGTAGCAGAGGAAAAGATATAGATGCTGCCTGCGGACAGTTGGCGAATAAAGAAAGTCATTGATCTTTTTCCCGCAACTACATTTTTACAATTACTTTCTTTCCCTTAATGTTATTTCTTGTGTCTTCGATCCAGATAATATAAGTACCGGAAGAATATTTAGTCATATCAATTTCAATACTGGATAAACTACTGGTTAGTTCTTTCAATAATTTTCCATTAATGTCGTAAAGCCTGATATGTAGATTTAAAAATGGACCCGACCGGTTGATGATCAGTTTATCTCTTACAGGATTTGGCAATACTTTTACCTGGTCGCCGAAAACGTCAATGTTGGGAATTCCGGTAATAGCAAAATTTAATGTAGTTGAAAAAGCACTGGTACAATTATTCAAAGTAACCTGCACGGTATAATTACCCGATACAGTTGGAGTAAAATTCTGATTGGAAGCTCCGGCAATCGCAACACCATTCAAATACCATTGATTGCCCAGCGCTGCGCTTGAAACTAATTGAGATCCGTTTTGTGTGATTGTTGGCGTTGGAGGAATTGAATTTACTGTAACTACGATCGCATTCGAAGCAATTGATTCGCATCCATTCAAAATAACTTTTGCTGTATAATTTCCACTCGAACTTACATTTAGTGTTGTACCTGTTGAGCCGCCAATTGCTACACCATCTTTATACCATTGATTGTCGCTGGATGCATTAGAAGTCAATGTTACACTTCCACCATTGCAGAAAGTTGTGGCTGCACCTGCGCTAATGGTTGGAGCAGGCGGGCCCGGTGTAACTGTAACTACTATTGCATTCGAAACTGCTGACTCGCATCCATTCAAAATAACTTTTGCTGTATAGCTTCCACCTGTAGTTACATTTAGTGTTGTACCCGTTGAGCCGCTGATCGCAACCCCATCTTTAAACCATTGATTGCCGCCCGACGCATTAGATGTTAATACTACACTTCCACCATTGCAGAAAGTTGTGTTAGTACCTGGAGTAATTACTGGTGTACCCGGAATTGGACCAGTGGTAACTACAATTGCATTTGAAGCTGCCGACTCACATCCATTCACAATAACTTTTACCGTATAACTGCCGCTTTCAGTTACATTCAGTGTGGTGCCGGTGGAGCCATTAATAGCAATTCCATCTTTGTACCATTGATTCCCACTGGATGTATTAGAAGTTAAGGTAACACTTCCACTAGTGCAAAAAGATACAGGACCGCCCGCTGTAATTGTCGGGCCAGGTGCAGCAGAATAATCAATATTCCAACTAACAGTATATGTATGATTTGCAGGATGTAAATCTGCCCTCGTCAGCAAAGTAGTATCTAATACCTGAACGGATAAGGTATTTATCCCGCTATTCAATAACCCGGGCGTGATAATAATTGAATCTATGTTTGTTACAATAGCATTTCCATTTAATTTCCATGTAACTCTTAAGGTATTTGGATTGGGTTTAATCAATGACAGTTTAAATTTTACTGGCTGCGTACAAAAATTGATATTATTTTGATTTGATGGCAGAGAACTATCAATAGGTGATATCATCTGGTGAATCGTTTCTATTATCGTCTCCTGGCAGACAGAGCAAAATGCAGGGCCAAGAAATTGCATTTTGCAATTCTGGTGTGGCCTGTACCAGTTAGCAGAGTTACCTGAGGTTCCGTATGCGTACACCGAAATACCATTTGTACCAACCCAGTTTTTCCATTTCACTGTGGCGGGATTACTGTTAGCTGTCATATTAGGTTTTTCCGCTGCATAAGAGTCACCTGCCCAATATTCATCAGCAAGGTTTGCAAAAGAATGTCCCAGCTCGTGTACCAGGATCTCAAAAGACGAACTATTTACAGAAGTTGTTGCAGTAGATCCACCTGAACCGCCATAATAAGTTGAATTTACAACTATGCCTCTTTGATCATAAAGAGGAAAATTATTAACCAAAACGGTATTTATCGCAGAAAAATTTTGTGGCACCAACAGGCGATGAATAGAAAAATAATCAAACGTAGAATTAAAATATGTCGAGACAGACAATACAGGTTGTCCCCCCGATGAGCTCTCATCTGACGCTGTACCGGGATGATTCGCCCCGCTTTGTGATGATGGAACCCTGATCGCAAAAACATTAAAGTAGTTCTTATATTCAGAAAATGGAGAAATAGTAAACAGGTAATTACTCAGATTTTGGACTTTTATTTTATAGTCAGGAAGTTCTGCTGCCTGGAAACCATCGCTCATAAAAACCATATTGATCAATCTATTCGGATCCCCATTATACATTATTGTATCAATTGCAAAAACCTGGGCTTTAACTTCAGATGTTGTTAATAGGGGGAATAGGTATAAAAAATGAATAAATAATGATTTAAAGATGCGAGTCATATAAGCAGCATTAGACTTGGTGTCAACAACATATTCAGTTCAATTCAGGTAAAACCAGTGTAACTACTTTTTTTAATTTTTTGTTTTTCCCGGCTTTTGCTACACGCAAATACTTCATTCCTGTGCGATAATTAAACCGAAGCATTACTTCATTTTCAGGTAGGTCCACTGTCCTGGTACCGATAGTTCCATCTTCATTAGGATATTCGTAACGGACTTTCAAGGGTTGCAATATTGTCAAGGTATCCATAGTTCTTTTGTTTTTCCCCAAAATGTAACAAACAAGATCATCATTTTTTAATTTATCAGGTTTTTCATTTAAAAATGTTTTAGTCGTATTTACTAAACTCATATTTTTAATCGAAACAGCATAACGACTGTCATCTTTAACAATCCTTAAAGTAACCACTGCAATTTTTGAATGTTCAGACCTTTTGTCGGTCGTTCTGTAGGAATTTACTGATGTCGTTTCCTGCGACCTGGTCTTACTCAAGGATAGAAGAAATAGCATAATGACAAAGGATCTTTTTACTATATCAGTATTGAGGTGCATATGCTTCCGGCTATTTACTAGTTATTTGACATTGATTCCTGGAGGGAAACGATTGGTCTATCAAATTACAAAAAAATACTAAAAACAGGTGAAAAGAAATAACTCATTAACTATTATTTATCCCGTTTATCAGCATTCCTGTCCTTCTACGAATAATTTCTTAGATTTGATTAAACTTCCAGTTTTGATCTAAGTCTGTTAATTCATAAAAAAATCTAGTCATGAAAAAAATAGTTGTATTGATGCTTGCCATGGTAACAATAATTACTGTCCAGGCGCAGAAAA
>DASUTO010000319.1:0-4709 GCA_036374555.1 Chitinophagaceae bacterium | reverse complement strand
TTTTTGCACATCGTTGTTCTGTTGATGCAGCAGAGAAAGTAAATAAAATTTCTTTTCAAAATAATATTCCTGATTGGGATGCCGAAGGCACATCACAACCTGGTGAAATGATTCTTATCACACAAAGTTTGAAGGAACTTCAATTGGTGATGAGTGACTATGTTGGTATCGTTCGTAATGATATTCGTTTGCAAAGAGCTTCTCGCCGTCTTGATCTGCTTTGGGAAGAGACGGAACAACTTTATCAAACAAGTACTTTGTCACCACAGTTGCTTGAGCTTAGAAACATGATCACCGTTGGTTATCTGATCGTGAAAGGAGCAAGCTTCCGTAAAGAAAGTCGCGGACTTCATTATAATACCGATTATCCGGGTAAGAGTGAGTTGGTACAGAACATTGTGTTGTAATTGGCATTCTGAGCACAAGCAGGAAATAAGCGAAGCTTATTACGAAGCTTGCGAACGAAGTCCTGAAAAATCTTATGTAACAGGCTTCAGTAAGTCTATTAAACTTCCGTTGCGTCGCACACTTCAGCGTTCTTATCTTTGCCCATCATGTACTATGTAGTTTACGGCTTACTATATGCCGTTTCTTTATTGCCCCTGCGAATTCTTTATTTATTTTCTGATTTTACATACTTTCTTCTTTACTATGTTTTTGGTTATCGGAAAAAAGTTGTGATGGGTAATTTATTGCAGGCATTTCCTGAAAAAACAGAAAAGGAAAGGATAACAATTGCAAAGAAATTTTATCGCAATTTCACTGATAACTTTATTGAGGTTTTAAAACTTGTTTCAGCTTCGCCTGCTTTTATTAATAAGCATTTCACCGGCGATTATTCGCTTTGTCATAAATTCAATGAGCAAGGTAAAAAGTGCCAGGCTTTGCTGGCTCATAATTTTAATTGGGAGATGGGTTGCCTGGCGGTAGCGGCTAATATTAAACAACTTTTCGTCGTTGTCTACATGCCGATCGGGAATAAAGCATTTGACAAGATCTTTATGAAGATCCGTACAAAAACCGGTGCAGTATTGCTTCCCGCTACGAATATGAGAAATGCAATCATACCTTACCGTAACGATATATATATGCTGGCCCTGGTAGCCGATCAAAATCCTGGCTATCCAAAAAATGCATACTGGGTTAATTTTTTTGGCAAGCCAACTCCGTTTGTCAAGGGCCCGGAAAGTGGGGCGCGAAGAGGCAACACCCCCGTCTTGTTTTGCAAAATGATAAAAATAAAAAGAGGCTATTACAGGGTCTATTTTGAAATGGGAGAGGAAAATCCCGCCCAACTGAGAGCAGGCGAACTAACAAAGAAATATGTGGAGTTCCTCAGCAGCTTTATGAAAGAGCATCCCGAAATGTGGTTATGGAGTCATCGCCGCTGGAAATGGGAATGGAAACCTGAATATGGCGAGATCTTAAAATAAAGAGGCCCCCACTGGAAAGCAGGGGCCGTTTTTCATCACTACACAAAACTACTCAGTTCTTAATCTTTTTCTTTTTCAACTGGAGATAATCCAGGAAGTATATTACTTTAAGTGAAATATTATTATTCTGATCGGCTTCCATTGTATTGCCGAAGTTTTTGAAATAACTTTCTTCCACTACATTGCTATAATCCTGCACCGCATTTTTCCAAACCACATTTAGGAAGCTACCGGGAGCGAACTGCCAGGTGTACACCATATCCACATTAAAGTAATTTGCATTTTGATCTACATTCTTATTAAAAGAAGGGTTTGAGATCAACAATCCATCATGTTGTAGTGTATAGAATTCTTTATTATCAACACTGCTGTAGTAGTGACGGACTCGTAGATTGATACCCATCATATTGGTGAAATTATATTTGGCGCTCAGAATATTCTCCACCGTTTTTACTTTTCTTTTCCCAAAAATTATTTCAGTTTGAGTTGCGTCTTTCCATGTATAACCGATATTATTAAAGCGGGGTTGATAAGAGATGCGATATGATAGCGAGAATTTATTAGTGAAGCGGTAATTCTGGTTAAAAAACAGATCCAAAGCAGTCTGATCATAGAAATTAAAAAATTTGCGGGCTGATCCTTCAAAATAAACAGCATATTTTTTTGCATAATTTGTTTCTACCCAGGCTCCGCCCGAAAGACTTGAACCTCTTCGGAAAAACCATCCCGTTACACGCGGCTCATAAAAATCATTTTGATAGGGAGAATAATTCCAGAAACTTCCAAACCATAATAATTTTTTGGTTTGAACATGCCCATTGAAATTAAAATTTGATCGTTGATATTTTTCTTCAATAGTGCCAATAGGAGTAAATAAATGGCTTGTGCTGATATTAAGATTTATGCCGATCCTGTTATACCAGTCCTTTGGTTTGGTCCACCTGTAACCGATCCATGCATAGTGATCGAGAAAATTATTATTTGTAAAATAACCGAGATCGTTGCTGGTGAATTTTGTATCGGTCAGTTCCTGCGTTACATTAAAGTTGAACCGGCCGCTGGTTTTTCCAACGTATAGTGACTGGTTATATCCTGTTTTCGTGTCGCCATTTGCCTCATAACCTATGAGGTTACTCACAGCCGCTTTGCCTCCCACATTCCACATGTTCTTTTTATTATTAAAATCAAAAAGAGCAGCTGTTACGTTTGCATCATAGTCATGGCCACTTCTCCAGACATTCGTATTAACAAGCGATACACTGGAATTGTGTTTCAAACTTTGATTTAAAACAAAAACATTATAGTTAGTAAGCGGGTTGGTCTCATACTTCCACTGTTCTTTGGAATTTATATTCTCCATTGTTGCATACTGTGCGTTGGTGATCGCATTCAAATAACCAATGCCAAGCCCCTTTTGCGTTCGTCCTGAAATTTTTGATGCATTGATCAATTTTGACTCAGTTGGGTTTTTGATCACTTTTGCATCGGATCCTACAATGGTAGGGTCATATACGTCATACAAATGCATTGGTGTGCCGCCAATTCTTCTTGAGTAAAATAAATTTCCCTTACTAAATAATTCTGTTCCTTCGGTAAAGAAAGGTCTGTTCTCAGTATACTTTACTTCAAATGGGGTTAAGTTCAGAACAAGGGGATCGCTTTGTACCTGTCCAAAATCCGGGATCAACGTAACATCAAGCGTAAATGCCTGGTTGATGCCATACTTAACATCCATTCCACCATTAAAACTTGTTGTGGTGTTTTCAACGCCGGGTTTATTGTGAGGAAAATGATTTACATAGGTAGAAAAGTAAGGCGAAAATTGTAGACGCAATGGAGGTTTGATATTGGTAATACCAGTCCACAACCCTTCTTGTGTAAGAAAACCGTTTACATTTATATCAATAGGATTCCAGGTAGACTGTTGTTCTGTTTTTCTGCGACGGCGGGTAATATTTAATCCCCAGTTTTGAATATCTTTTTTTCCAAATCGTATGGCAGAGTAAGGAATGAACATCTCAAAGCTCCAGCCATCATTATGTATCACTGCGCCGCTTTTCCATACTGCATTCCAGGTAAAGTCTTCACCGCCATTATTATCGCCACCGGGCGACATTTTTGCATCCCATTGTTCATTTAATGGCGTAACGAAATATTCAAAACCATTCAGCTTATCAAAATAAGTATCGAAGATGATCCCTATATAATCATTCGCGCCAAATCCATCGCGGCCTGATAATTCCCGGGCAATGCTATCTTTTGTTCTTTCATAGCAATAACCGCCAAAGTATATCCCATCATCATCATACATCAGGTAAGCTTCAGTTCTCACATCATGGGCTTCAACGGCTCCCATCTTTGGACGAAATTCAACGAGGTCGGTCATTAAAGCTGCATCTTTCCATGCTGCATCAGTGATCTCGCCATCGATCTTTACTGTTTGAGTAGTTCTTTTAGCTGGTAATTCTTTTCTGGAAACTGTCTGTGCATTTACAAACAAGGTAAACAATAGCATGCCCGCGATGGACAAGTTGGTTTTGTGGTTCATGGTTATACCGTTATGCCTTACAACGAACTGAGATTGAGATTTGTTACAGCTTAAATGTTATGGGTTACTAAAAATTTCGTAGGATAAAAATAGCGTCAGTCGAAAGACACATCCTAATGAATTAGTTGAATGGCATAATCAACTTGACGAATGGTTAGTTTAAAGGGGCGTTAACTTTTTATTAGGAAAAAGAAGAGAGCTGATGATCAGTCAGCTCTCTGGGAGTGGATAAGGATGATAAAAGATTAGGTACGAGTGGAAGTAATTAAATGGACGTTGAAAAAAATTTTCATGTACAAATTTCAAGATCAAAAATTGATTTTAAAGAAGACAATAACCGGAAATCTTAGGGTGAAAACACCCGTAAATTTTTTTAGATGGAATTGTAGTATTGTATTGATCAATTAATTTATAATATGAAATACGTTCTGATTTGTGTGCCTATGAAGAAGAAAAAAAAAACGATCAGGGCCTTAAGAGAAGAACTCAATTCCAGGATTGAGATACAGGAGCGATCATTGCAGGCTTATTCAAAAGAGATCTTTGAAAATGTCGGGCAGGTGCTGAGCCTTGTAAAGTTGCAACTATTAGTTTTACAGGAAGAGGATAAAAATTATACAGAAAAAGTTACAGAGTCAGGTAAATTATTAGGTAAAGCTATTGCCGACCTCAGAAGTTTGACAAAACAACTTTCTCCGGATGAGATAATTAAAAATGGTTTTGCATCT
>DASUTO010000318.1:0-5873 GCA_036374555.1 Chitinophagaceae bacterium | reverse complement strand
GGCGCCATTAAAATGAATATTGATACCGACCTGCAATGGGCCTTCTGGGATGGCGTATTAAATAATTATAAAAAGAACGAAGGTTATCTGCAAGGCCAGCTAGGTAATCCTGACGGAGAAGATAAACCCAATAAAAAACATTACGACCCCCGTGTATGGCTGCGTAAAGGCGAAGAGGCGTTTGTAAAACGTCTTGAAGTAGCTTTTGAAGATCTGAACTGTATTAACAGGAATGCTTAAGCGGCTATACAAATTTCTGAGATCCCTGCCATTGACCGGCAGGGATCTTTTTTCTTATTTAGGAAACAATTAATACAACAGTCTACCGGGTTGGTGTGATAAATATGATAATTTTATATCCGGCATTGCTATTAAACCAAACGCATGGACAAGGAATTTTACAAATTCATTTATCGCCAACAAAAAGAATCCGAAACTGTACCTCCCAATGAGGAGATCGCAACCTGGGTAAATGATCTTATCTGTCTTTTATTTCCTGAGAAATCTGATATTAACCATTCATCTGAAAAAGAGGTTGAATTAAAGTTTGGCGATCTGAAATCAGAACTGAAAAACCTATTAGATGCAACCAGCGGATGTATTGAAAATAGTAATAGTGAAAAAGCAACTGAATTCTTCAGTAACATCCCTGAATTATATAGAATTTTAAATACAGATATTGAAGCATTATTGGCAGGAGACCCGGCTGCAAGAACAAGATTTGAGATCATAAGGGCTTATCCCGGGTTCTATGCAATTTCATTTTATCGGATAGCACATGCACTGATCGATCTTAAAATTCCCTTGCTACCACGTATCATTACTGAATATGCGCATTCAAAAACAGGCATCGATATTCACCCTGCCGCCGAAATAGGCGAATATTTTTTTATTGACCATGGTACCGGTATCGTAATTGGGGAAACTACTATCATAGGTGATCATGTAAAACTTTACCAGGGTGTCACGCTGGGTGCATTAAGCGTAGACAAGTCGATGGCATCCGTAAAAAGACATCCGACAGTTGAAGATCATGTTATCATATATTCCGGCGCAACAATCTTAGGAGGAGAAACAATTATTGGACATAATAGTATCATCGGTGGTAATGTATGGCTCACCAAAAGTGTTCCTTCCTGCTCTACTGTTTATCATCGCCCCGATATTGAAGTTGTAGAACAAATTAAATCCTGATCATGGCAAGCATTATTGATTTGGTAGGCAATACACCAATGGTGGAGATAAAGAAATTAAATCCCAACCCAAAAGTTACAATGTATGCAAAGCTGGAAGGTGATAATCCCGGTGGCAGTGTAAAAGATCGTCCCGCATTGAATATGATCCGCTCCGCATTGGAAAGGGGCGATATAAAACCCGGCGCAAAACTAATCGAAGCAACAAGTGGCAATACCGGCATTGCATTAGCCATGATCGCAAGATTATATGACCTGGACATCGAACTGATAATGCCATCAACTTCCACCAAAGAAAGAACATTGACCATGGAGGCATTTGGCGCAAAAGTGATCCTGCTTGATAATATTGAGATCTGTCGCGACTATGCCGAAGAAAAAGCTGCAACCGGTGAATATTTTATTTTAAACCAATTCTCAAATCCTGATAATTATAAAGCACATTATAAAACCACCGGGCCCGAAATATGGAGAGATACAAATAAGAGTATTACTCACTTTGTAAGCTCAATGGGCACCACCGGAACGATCATGGGTTGTTCAAGATTCTTCAAAGAAAAAGATCCTTCAATACAAATTATCGGGTGTCAACCGACGGAAGAATCATCTATCCCGGGAATACGCAGATGGCCGAAAGAGTATTTACCCAAGATTTTTGAACCCGAACGAGTGGACCGGGTTATTGATGTATCGCAAAAAGAAGCAACATTAATGGCCCGCCAACTTGCAAAGGTTGAAGGCATATTTGCAGGTATGAGCAGTGGCGGCGCTGCGTCAGCTGCCATACGGCTTGCAAATGAAATTGAATCCGGTGTAATTGTTTTTATTACCTGCGACAGAGGTGATCGCTATCTCAGCAGCGATCTATTTGGGTAAAACTTTTCCCACGATAAGTTTTAATATTGCTAAACATAGATTGGTGATAAAAAAAAATCAAACTATATCATTCAAAAAGATATAGACGCATGGTTTTTGTGGAATTTCTTTTCATGTTTTTAACGCAGCCGACCTTAGAAGAATTGAAGCAGTCAGATTTGCCAGACCTGGTTGATATGTTATCGAAGCAAGCAACAGAATATAGCCAGTTAATAAAAACAGAAGGTATTACTTCAAAAACCATCGCCATCAAAGAATTGATTCTGAATATTCAGACTGTAATAGATTCAAAGAGATCTTCAGAAAAAAAGTTGACCATAAGATAGTTTCTGTTCCAACTTATATATAATTTCTCCCCCTTACCTTTGCAAACAGTCGTTAGCTCTCCTAACTTATCATATAACTATTAAACTTACATGTATGCTTACAGTAGCAGCAAATAAGATCGCCGAACTTCTCGGGGATAAAGCCGAATACTTGTTGAACCATGAATGCAAAACAATTTCAAAAGATCGCATTCATTTACCCGGACCTGATTTTGTAGATCGCATCTGGATAAAGAGTGATAGAAACCCGCAGGTACTTCGTAACCTTCAACTGATGTATAACACGGGCAGATTAGCGAATACCGGTTACCTTTCTATTCTTCCTGTTGACCAGGGAATAGAGCACAGCGGCGGAGCATCGTTTGCAAAAAACCCAATCTACTTTGATCCGGAAAATATCATTAAGCTTGCCATTGAGGGTGGGTGCAATGCTGTTGCTACCACTTATGGCGGCTTGGGTTTTTTATCGAGGAAGTATGCTCATAAAATTCCATTCATTGTAAAAATTAATCATAACGAGTTTCTCACCTACCCTAATAAGTTCGATCAGATAATGTTTGCATCCATAAAAGGGTGCTGGAATTTGGGTGCGGCAGCAGTGGGTGCCACAATTTATTTTGGAAGTGATGAATCCGCAAGACAAATACAGGAAGTGGCTAAAGCATTCGAAATGGCACATGAGCTTGGTATGGCAACTATTCTCTGGTGTTATTTAAGAAACCCCGCGTTCAAAACAAAAGAAAAAGATTATCATGTATCAGCTGATCTGACCGGCCAGGCAAATCATTTGGGTGTAACAATTGAAGCAGACATCATAAAACAAAAACTGCCGGAAAACAATGGAGGTTATCTTGCATTGAATACAAAAGAATCGGCTTATGGTAAAAATGATTCCCGTATTTATTCTGAATTAACTTCTGACCACCCGATCGATCTTTGCCGCTACCAGGTCGCTAATTGTTATATGGGCCGTGCAGGATTAATTAACTCTGGTGGAGCATCATCCGGTGCAAGCGATATGGCAGAAGCTGTAACAACTGCTGTGATCAATAAAAGAGCCGGGGGAATGGGATTGATCAGTGGCCGCAAAGCATTTCAAAGACCCATGAAAGAGGGTGCAGAAATTTTGAATGCGATACAGGATGTGTATTTGGACAAGCATATAACTATCGCTTAATAATAAACTTATCTTTTAAAATAACCTGGCCCATTTAAACCGGGCCGATTTTTTTTAACTTACCCGTGTAAAAAATCGTGTTCTTTGTGGCAACTTTTATTTTATGAATGCCGATTCAGTAAAAAAATCCTGCACTCAGCAAAAACATATTTATGAAAAAAGGTATCCTGGTTAGTTTGGCAGCAATTCTTCTAATTGCCTCATGCAGTAAAAGCGGTGGCGATGGGGGCGGCGGCAATGGGGGCGGTGGCGGTGGCTCCGTAAATTGCTCTGGTGTGGCCAGTGGATTTGCGGCGACAGTTAACCCAATTATACAAACCACCTGTGCAACAGATGCAACCTGTCATGGTACAGGTAGCGCCAATGGACCTGGTGTATTGAAAACTTACACTGACATTTTTAGTGCAAGGGTCGCTATCAAAACGTCAGTTGCCAATGGCACAATGCCAAAAACCGGAACCCTGACCACAGCACAGAAAAATTCCATTATTTGTTGGGTAGATGCGGGCGGTCCTAATAACTAAGTCTTTCTTGCTACGATCAATAAGCCTCAATAAATGCCTCCTGGAATCAGAGGCATTTTTGTTTGGTAACCAGCTATCGGATTTCTAATGAGCTTTTGTTGCGACGCTCCTTTCATCGTTCATTTCGCTTATCATCTTTCAAATCTCACAAAAAAGTCGAATAGAATTAATGCAGTACAAGAGTGCGATGCAACGAAAGATGAACACGGGATAAAAGTTGGGAGCATAAAAACTATCGAACGTTCTCCAAAGGAGTCCTTCGGACAATCTAAAAACCTCAAACTTCAAACCTCAAACCTCAAATTTCAGAATCCCTATATTTGTGACCACTCAAAACTTTTTGCATGGCAAAACAGGTAGAAGATTTTGATTCCAACCTGGCTGGTGAAGAAGGAAAAGAATCGACAAGGACAAGCTGGTTTAAGCGAATACGAAAGGGGATCTTGACGGGTACTCATGAAAAAAAGGAAACACCTGAAGGCCTGTGGACCAAATGTCCTGAATGCAATTTCATCTGTACATCAAATGAACTAAAAGAAAATCTTTTTGTTTGCCCGAAATGCAGTTACCATCATCGCATCGGCAGTGAAGAATATTATTCTATTCTTTTCGATGATAACGAATACACAGAACTTTTTGAAAATATCCGCAGCAAAGACTATTTGGAATTCACCGATCTGAAACCGTACAAAAAAAGACTGGAAGAGATATGGAATAAAACTGACCTGAAAGATTCCATGCGGGTAGCTGTGGGAAATGTAGGAGGTAATGGGATTGTGATCGCATGTATGGATTTTGAGTTTATCGGCGGCAGTCTTGGCAGTGTGATGGGAGAAAAATTTTCGCGGGCCATTGATTATTGCATGCAACATAAATTGCCTTACATGGTGATCTCAAAAAGTGGTGGTGCGAGAATGATGGAAAGTGCTTTTTCATTGATGCAACTTGCAAAGACAAGCGGTAAGCTTTCTCAACTAAGTGATGCAAAACTTCCATATATCTCTTTTTTAACTGATCCAACATTTGGCGGCATCTCGGCTTCCTTTGGCATGCTGGGTGATCTGAATATTGCAGAACCAGGCGCACTGATCGGATTTGCAGGACCAAGAGTAATTAAAGAAACAATCAAAAAAGACCTGCCACCAGGTTTCCAACGAAGTGAATTTATTCTTGAACATGGCTTCCTAGATTTTATCGTTCCAAGAAAAGAATTGAAAGATAAAATGACTAAAGTGCTGTGGATGTTTAAGAATTAAATTGTCAGGGCTAAAGCCCTTATATATTTTATATTTTTAACCCCAGCCTTAAGGCTGGGGTTATTGGTAAGATAACAACATGGGATTTAGCCCAACGATTATATTTGCAATTTTACTTACACATTTGATCATGGAAATTAAAAACCGCTCCGCATTTTATGAATATTTTTTCGACAATAAATATGTAGCGGGGATTGTATTGACCGGAACTGAAGTAAAATCATTGAGAGAAGGTAAGGCAAGCTTCAACGATAGTTATTGCATCATTCATAAAGGCGAGATGTGGCTTAAAAGTTTGCATATTGCAGAATATTCTCATGGCACTGTGAATAATCACGACCCGGTAAGAGATCGGAAATTACTTTTACAAAAAAGAGAAATAAATAAAATAGAAGGAAAGCTGAAAGAAAAAGGATACACAGTGATCCCTCTCCGTATCTTTTTTAATGAAAAGAATTTGATTAAAGTCGAAATTGGACTCGGTAAAGGCAAAAAACTCCACGATAAACGGGAAACCATCA
>DASUTO010000317.1:0-3926 GCA_036374555.1 Chitinophagaceae bacterium | reverse complement strand
AATCATAGTATTGTGTTGAATGGCGCTTTTCAGCAAAGGGATACTTTCAGACTTTTATTCAGTAATCGTTTTCGCTATTCAAGAGGATATAATGAAGCATATTTGTCAAGGATGTGGAAGCTGGGTGCCAACTATCATTTTCCTATCTGGATACCCGATTGGGGTTTTGCAAATATTCTTTATATACAGCGCATTCGTGGCAATGCATTTTATGATCTTACAAGAGTCTATTCAAGAGATAAGACCGTATCAGCAGATCAGCGAAGTGCCGGAGGAGAAATTTATTTCGATACCAATTGGTGGAACCAATACCCGCTGACTTTTGGTTTTCGCGTCAGTACAAGATTGGACGATGACCTTGTAACAGGCCAGAAAGGGACTTTTTTTGAATTTATTTTGCCGGTAAGTATTATACCGAGATAATGGCCCCATCCTCCAACTCCTTCCCCTTTAGGGAAGGAGCGGTACATTAGTACAAATCCAAACATTAACTCTTACACTTCAACTATAGAATAATTACAGGTTAAGCAGGATTGATCTTTTTTTCGAGTTTGTGCGCAGATGGCCTTGCCAAATGGAAGGTCGGGGCCTTATAGACTTTGCAAGCTCTCTTCGATCGCTTTGATCTTCGCTTCTGCATCAGCTTTTTTCTTTTTTTCGACTTCCACAACTTCGGGCTTTGCATTTTGCACAAACCGTTCATTGCTTAGTTTCTTTTCTACTGATAAAAGAAAGCCTTTTTGGTATTCGAGATCTTTTATGAGTTGTTCTTTTTGAGCGGTTGTATCAAGCTCATTTTCTGTTTCTATAAAGAACTTATCTTTTTGAACTACTGTATTTATCGAACCATTAACTGCCTCATTCACAAAATTGATCTGTGAAGCATTTACCTGTTTTCCAAGAATCGTTTTAAATGAGTTATAAGTTGACTGTTCAGCAGTTTGAATATGAAGCTTTATTTCTTCTTTTTGTTTCAATTGGTTTTTAACACGAATATCACGCAGTGCAGTGATTACTTGTTTCAATAGATTGGCTTGCTTCAAGATGCCTGATTTCTGGCTCCCAATTTTTGATTCTTGTTTAATAGTTAAATCGTCAACTTCTTTTCTTTCTTTCAATTCATGATAAATTTCTTCTGTAACAAAAGGCATAAACGGATGAAGCAACTGCATTAACTCTTCAAAGAAGTAAACTGTTTTTTCATAAACCTCTTTTTCTATAGGTTGTTCGAATCCTGGCTTTACCCATTCTAAATACCAACTGCAGAAATCATCCCATATCAACGAGTAGATAGTTTTCAAAGCCTCACTTAAACGAAAATCTTTATAAAGAGTTTCAATTTCACTTCTTACTTCATTCAATCTGCTTTCAAACCACTTAATCGCAAAATCTTCTTTTGACTCTGAACTCTGAACTCTCGACTCCCAACTACGAACTAGCTTCAATGCATTCCAAAGTTTATTATTAAAATTCCTTCCCTGGTCGCAGCTGCTATCATCAAACAACAGGTCATTGCCAGCAGGAGAGGAGATCATTATTCCAAAACGAACTGCGTCAGCACCAAAACGATCAATAAGATCAAGTAAGTCAGGAGAATTGCCAAGGCTCTTGCTCATTTTTCTTCCTTGCTTATCTCTTACCATTCCGGTGAAATAAACGTCGCTGAATGGTTTTTTATTCATGTATTCCATTCCCGCCATGATCATTCTTGCCACCCAGAAGAAAATAATATCCTGTCCTGTCACCAATACAGAAGTGGGGTAATAATAATTAATGTCTTTATTATTCGGTTGAGTAATTCCATTAAATACTTCGATCGGCCATAACCATGAAGAGAACCACGTATCGAGTACGTCTTCATCCTGCGTTATCTCTTCAATTTTTAATTTTTCATTTTTAATTTTTAATTGATCAAAGGCATCTTTTTGTGTGTCTGCAACTGCGAATGTGCCATCAGGCGCATACCACGCGGGAATTCTTTGTCCCCACCAGAGCTGGCGACTGATACACCAATCTTTTACATTCTCCAGCCAGTATTTATATGTAGCCAAAAATCTTTCTTCAGGATGGATCTTAACATCACCACTTAACACGGCATGCAATGCCTTTTCTGCAAGCGGTTTCATTTTTACAAACCATTGTGTAGAAATTCTTGGCTCAACAACTGCATTTGTTCTTTGCGAAAAACCAAGCCTTGTTGTATAATCTTCTTCTTTTATTAATTGACCATCCGCTTTTAATTTTTCAATTGCTTTTTTTCTGGCTTCAAACCTGTCAAGGCCAACAAATACCTGTGCAGCTTCACTCATCGTGCCATCTGCATTTAAAGTATCTATTGTTTCAAGGTTATGTTTCAAACCAAGATTATAGTCATTGATATCATGAGCAGGGGTAATTTTCAAAGCGCCGGTTCCAAACTCTTTATCGACATACTCATCAAATATCACAGGCACTACACGATTCACAAGCGGTACGATCACTTTCTTGCCTTTCAAAAAAGCATAACGTTCGTCGGCCGGATTTACCGCTAAAGCGGTATCTCCCATTATAGTTTCCGGACGTTGTGTAGCGATTGTTACATAGTTCTGAGTTTTTAGTTCGGAGTTATGAGTTCCTGACTCTGAACTCTGAACTCCCGACTCGCTATCTTCGACCAAATACTTGACATAGTAAAGTTTGCCCTGTAGCTCTTTATACTCTACTTCTTCATCACTCAGCGCCGTTTTTGCCGCAGGATCCCAGTTGATCATTCTTGCGCCACGATAAATAAGGCCTTTGTTGTACAAGTCAACAAAAACTTTTATGACGGCTTTATAATAATGATCATCCATTGTAAAGCTTACACGATCCCAATCCACGCTGCAACCAAGTCTTTCGATCTGGTTATAAATGATGCCACCATATTTTTCTTTCCATTCAAAAGCATATTTTAAAAACTCTTCCCGGCCGATCTTATTTTTATCAATACCTTTTTCTTTCAGCATCTGTACCACTTTTGCCTCGGTAGCGATCGATGCGTGGTCACTACCAGGTACCCAACAAGCATTGAAACCACTCATTCTTGCTTTGCGAACAAGAATATCCTGCACTGTTTCATTCAATGTATGTCCCATGTGTAAAACACCTGTCACATTCGGCGGTGGAATAACAACAGTAAAAGCTTTCCCGTCATCCGGAGTAGAATTAAAATATCTTTTCGACTTCCAATGTGCCGTCCATTTTTCTTCGATAGCTCCCGGTTCAAAATTTTTCGATAGTTCCATTTGTTCAATTCTGTTTTTTATGTTCCCGACATTAGTAATTCTAATCATCGTCCCTTCCGCCTCAGGCGGACGCTTGTGCTGCAACAATTCTCTTCAGCTTTTTAGGACACGGATTACACGGGTGAAACGGATGGCCCCAGATCATTTCTGCTTCGCAGAATAAGAATTTATTATCAAATTATGTAAATCTGTCTTATCCGTATAATCCGTGTGCCAAACCGGCCGCAAATTTACCGTGTTTCAGGTAGATAGCGAAACCCATTAACGCCTGAAAATATTACTGTAGGAAATCATTTTATACAGGGTGAAATACTTATTTTGAAGCTTCAAACGTTTTTATGGAAAGAACACTTTACTCATGGTACAGTCCTTCACTGAATAAGGATATGCCGATCTGTATTTATGGCCATTACGGTTTTGCATTATTATTGGTTCCTACAGCGGCAGCCGATTACTTAGAGTATGAGCGATTTCAATTACTGGACCAGATCGCACCATTTATTGAAGCAGGCAAATTAAAAGTGTATTCAATAGACAGCATCAACAATGAAAGCTGGCTGAATAATAACATGAATCCACATGATAAATCCATCCGGCACCAGCAGTGGAATGATTATGTGTTTAATGAAGTTGTTCCGTTCATTCGAACCAACTCAAGTTCAG
>DASUTO010000316.1:0-2819 GCA_036374555.1 Chitinophagaceae bacterium | reverse complement strand
TTAAGCATTTCGTGTGCGTACTGAATGCCAATTCCATATGCACCGCCATACTTTTTTACAAGGTCTGTTACGGCTTTGTATGTTTCGCTTCTTGCCCAGTCACGCTGCAATTCGAGCAGGTATTGCATAGAGGTCATAGTTTTTACGCCTGCCTGGAGCATACGGTTTATTGCCATTACATGGGCTTCTGTGCTTACATCACCACAAGCATCTGTAATTACAAATACATCATAACCTTCAGCTTTGGCTGACAGTGCTGGTCCCACAATGCATACACTTGTCCAAAGACCCGCTAGTACCAGCCTTTTTTTCTCCTTTCCGACGATAGCTTTATAAGCCTTCGGATCTTCCCATGAGTTCATAGTCGTCCTGTCAATATATATGTTTGCCGGGTAGAATTCTGATACTTCCGGGAATACCGGCCCACTAAATGATTTTTCTGCTACTGTTGTAACTACCGTAGGGACGTTGAATATTTTTGATGCGCCGGCAACGATCGCGGTATTAAATCTCAATTCTTCAATGGAAATATTCTTTACTGCGAATCCCATCTGGCTTTCATGATCAATCAGTACAAGGGCATGATTGGTTGGCGTTAGTAATTCTGTTGAAGGTTTTTGAGAGAATAATGTTGTCGCCGATAAGCAGGCAATGAGTATGAGCGAAGTAATTTTAATGGACCGTTTCATGATTCAAAGATTTGGGGGTAAATATTTATTTGAAGAATTCTATTTAGCGTTTCCTTTTGCCGCTGCTTCGATTACATCTGCAACTGCCTGCGGTTTTGACATAAAAACCAGGTGACTTGCTTTAATCTCCGTGACGGTCGCATTCATCCTTTTTGCCATAAACCTTTCTCCATCCGGTGGAATCGTTTGGTCTTCCTGGGCTACTACATACCATGTTTTTTTTGTTTTCCATGCCGGATTGGTGATTGTTGCACCAAAAACAGAAGCAGATACCGGAATTTGTGAGTCAGCCAAGAATTCAGCCTGCTCTTTGGGAAGATCTGCACAAAATCCGGAATGATATTTTTTAAGATCATACCAAATAAATCCACTTGCGTCAGGGGGCAGGATCCCGGAGTTAGGAGCAGGTGGGCCTGATTGCAGCAACTGTAATAAGGTTTCGTTTGCATCAGGTGCAAAAGCAGCGACATATACAAGGCCAGTAACCTTTGGATGATTTCCAGCTTCAGTGATAATTGCCCCACCATATGAATGACCTACCAAAATAACTGGGCCATCCTGCCTGTCAAGAACTCTTTTTGTCGCGGCAACATCATCTGCAAATCCCGTATTTGGATTACCAACAACACTTACAGTATATCCTTTCTTCTTTAAAAGTTTGTACACCGCCTCCCAACCAGATCCATCTGCAAATGCTCCATGTACAAGTACAATGTTTTTTGCAGGACCTTGGCCATAACAAATACTTGTAAACATCAGCAAGAAGGGGAGTAGCATACTAAAGATGCCATGTCTTGTCTTAAGCTTCAAAAAAAGTCGCTTTTTCATTTGTATAGTTTTAATAATTTGGAATCATTAAAACTACAACTATGAGAAAGCGCTATCAATTGCTAAATGAAGACTGTTGTTGTATAAGTTGTGAGCGAAAGTGAATTCATTCAGTTAAAGCGGCGTTTTAATTCCTGGTGACAGGAAAATTGTTTTACTTTTTAACTCTTCAGCGGATGCGATCCTCGATCTTAATGCCGCTTCCTTTTCTTTAAAATGTGTCCAACCTTTATAATGTATGGGGATAATTACATTCGGGTTTAAAACATTTACGGACTTTAAAAGATCAGAACTATTCATAGTATATCTGCCAAAAGCCGTGAGATAGCGAAACTCTACAGAGCCAAGATGAAATATCCCAACATTAATTTTATACCGACTGGCAACTTCTTTTATACCATTAAAATATACTGTGTCACCAGAGATGTAAATGACACCGCTTTCCTGGTAATCAAATTCAATTATAAATCCAATTACTTTCCCGGCTAAAAACTCAGGTACCCACCACGGGTGATGTTGCGCCGGTGTTGCCGTGATCTTTAACCCGGGCACTTTACTGGTATTAATTTTATAACTCTCCCAATCGGCAAGTCCAGTTATCCCTTTTATTTCTTTTGCTGCGGATTTTGTGGAAAGAATCAAGGGCACCGTCAATGTAAACTTCTTTCCATTAATATCGAAATTATCTTTATGTTGATGATGGCTCAGTAATACAAGGTCAACATCTTTTAGCTCGTTTATAGTTAGGGCAGGACTTTCAGTCTTTCTGGAGAATGTGCCTGATCCATGATAATACAATTGGCCCGCAGTATCTAAGGTTGGATCTGTTAGTATTCTATAGCCATTAATATCAAGGAGAACACATGCCGTATCTATATGTGTGATGCTAATATTCATAAAAAAATATCAGGCAGTAGATATTATGGATAATATTTACTGCCTGACCTGGATTCTGGGTTACCACAAGTTACTTTTTATTTCAATGCTTTTTTCAATTCTGCCCCGGCGTATAACAGGGCCGATTGCACCTCCGGTATTGTTGCCAGGGGATTGAGTAAGCCATAGTCGTGAATCATTCCCTGGTATCTTACTAATGATACAGGCACTCCAGCTTCATTCAATTTTCTTGCATAAGCTTCACCTTCGTCGCGTAAAACATCATTCTCTGCAGTTTGTACCAGGGTAGGAGGCAATCCTTTTATTTCGTCGGCGGTTGCTCTTAAAGGGGATGCATAAATTTCATTGCGCTGATTGGTATCAGGTGCATAATTATCCCAAAACCATTTCATCATATTTTTTGTA
>DASUTO010000315.1:0-3667 GCA_036374555.1 Chitinophagaceae bacterium | reverse complement strand
TTTTATGAGTGAAAAGAAAAAACAAACCGACTCTGGTATTGAAATAAAAGAAGTCTACTCCAACCTTCAACCTTCAACCTTCAACCTGGAACAGCCGGGAGAATTTCCCTTTACCCGCGGAATACAACCGGATATGTACCGTGGCAAATTATGGACAATGCGACAATATGCCGGGTTCAGCACTGCGGAAGAAAGTAATAACCGCTATCATTATTTATTATCGCAAGGTGTAAATGGATTGAGTGTTGCGTTTGATCTTCCAACACAAATAGGATACGACAGCGATCACCCGCTTGCAGAAGGCGAAGTAGGTAAAGTCGGTGTTGCCATTGATTCAATAGAAGATATGAAGGCTTTGTTTGACAAAATAAAGCTGGAAGATGTCTCCACTTCAATGACAATTAATGCGACAGGTTTTATTCTTCTCTCCCTTTATGTGGCTTTGGCAAAACAGCAGGGCGCTGATCTGAAAAAAATTTCCGGTACGATACAAAACGATATCCTGAAAGAATACGCTGCAAGGGGAACTTATATTTATCCTCCCAAACCTTCCATGCGGATCGTCACAGATATTTTTGAATGGTGCAGTCATGAATTACCCAAGTGGAATACGATCTCCATCAGCGGTTATCATATTCGTGAAGCAGGAAGTACTGCTGTGCAGGAAATTGCTTTTACACTCAGCAATGGAAAAGCGTATGTAAAAGCAGCATTGGAAAAAGGATTAAACATAAATGTTTTTGGCAAGAGACTTTCCTTCTTTTTTAATGCACATAATAATTTATTTGAAGAAGTGGCAAAGTTCCGTGCTGCACGAAGAATGTGGGCGAAAATGATGAAGGATCTTGGTGCCACCGATCCAAAAGCAATGATGCTCCGTTTTCATTCGCAAACGGGTGGCAGTACATTAACTGCACAACAACCACTGAATAATATTTCAAGAGTTACTATTCAAACATTGGCCGCAGTATTGGGAGGTACCCAATCATTGCATACAAATGGATACGATGAAGCGTTGAGTTTACCGACCGAAGAAGCCGCAAGAATTGCATTGCGTACGCAACAGGTTGTTGCATTTGAAAGTGGCGCACCCGATACTGTTGATCCGCTTGGCGGCAGCTATTTTATTGAATCATTGACCAATGAAGTAGAAGCAGCCGCGTGGAAGCTAATTGAAAAAATTGATGCTATGGGTGGCAGTGTAAATGCCATTGAAGAAGGGTTTATTCAAAATGAAATTGCCCGCAGTGCATACGACCATCAACGAAAAGTGGAAACGAATGAAAAAATTATTGTTGGAGTGAATAAGTTCCAGGCAGAAGAAGAAGCGTCAATCTCCGTTTTTAAGATTGATGACAGTATAAGGAATTTGCAAACCGAGAAGTTGACGAAATTAAGAAACAGCAGGGATAAAGCCAAGGTCGATCAACTGCTGCAACAGCTTAATGACAAAGCCATGAGCGGTGAAAACTTAATGCCTGTTGTAATAGAAGCCGTCGAAAATAAAATCACACTTGGTGAAATTGCCGATGAGTTGAGGTGTGTTTTTGGAGAATACAAATAAATTGGTCGATGATTTAAACCAGGTTTGTATAAGTTACCATATATTCTACATCCATTTACTCAAATAATCATTGAACTCATGTCGCAGGTCGTTCATGATCTGCTCAAGTTGCTCATAGCGTTGTCTTAACCCGTCGCCCTGGGTTATAAAAATCGCATCAATATGCCCACTGTGATTCTTTGCATCATTGCTTAATCCTTTTACGTAATTATTTACCTGGTGCCTGAGATCACTTATATTTTTTTGTTGTATAAAAAACTGGTTCTGAAAATGTTCAACTCCTTTGCTGGCCTCAACAGAAGTGTTTTTTGAAGAGACATCCAGCAGCCTATTAGTCATCAATTCCAGTTCATCTCTGTAGAATTCAAGTCCCTTTGCCCACATGGTATGATCAGTACCGGCTCTTAATATATTTACGTAGCTCATAAAAACTTTTAACCAAATATAAAATTCTCCGACACCCTTATTGATGATAAAGGTCAAACGTCCGTATGATTATTGGTAAATACAAACTGCAGAAACAAAAAAGCGTTTCGAAGAAACGTCTAACGATTTTTGCCTGGAAGGCGACTATGAACTCTTCTTTACTTGCTTTGCCCAATCGTCTTTTAGCGTAACAGTTCTATTGAAGATCATTCCTTCTTCCGAAGAATCTTTATCAAGGCAATAATATCCTTTACGCAAAAACTGGAACCTGTCATCAAACTTTGCGTTTTTAATTGCCGGCTCCGCATACCCTTTTACCACTTTCAATGAATCAGGATTTATATAATCCTTAAAATTGCCTTCTTCACTTGAGGGATCTTCCACCCTGAATAAACGATCATACTCTCTCACTTCAACCACCAGAGCCTCCGCAGCATTTACCCAATGCAACGTTCCTTTTACGTTGATGCCTGAAGTGTCGCTGCCACTTTTACTTTCCGGGATATAGGTGCAATGAAGTTCTGTAACATTTCCGTCGGCGTCTTTGATCACTTCATCACATTTAATAATGTATGCACTTTTTAATCTCACCATTTGTCCCGGAGCCAGGCGAAAGTATTTTTTTGGCGGGTTCTCCATAAAATCATCCCGCTCAATATAGATCACTTTGCTAAATGGAACTTCTCTAACACCAGCAGTCGGATCTTCCGGGTTATTATCAGTTTGGAGCAATTCCCGATCATTAGAATAATTCGTGATCACAACTTTTACCGGATCAAATACCACCATTCTTCTTAAAGCAATTCTATTCAAATGTTCACGAACGCAGAATTCAAGCAAGCCCACATCAACAATGTTTTCTCTTTTTGCAATTCCGATCCTGTCACAAAACTCACGAATACTGTCCGGTGTATAACCCCGGCGACGAAGGCCGCTGATCGTTGGCATTCTGGGATCATCCCAACCTGTAACATACTTTTCATTTACCAGTTGCAGTAACTTTCTTTTACTTGTAACCGTGTAATTAATATTTCGTCTCGCAAACTCATACTGGTGCGATGGATAGATCTCCAATTTTTCGATCAGCCAATCATAGAACTCACGATGCGGAACAAATTCCAGCGTGCAAATTGAGTGTGTAATATTTTCAATTGAATCACTTTGGCCATGTGCCATATCATACATTGGATAAATACACCATTTATCACCCGTACGATGATGATGCGCATGTTTAATGCGATAGATCACCGGGTCCCGCATCAGCATATTGATATGTGCCATATCGATCTTTGCACGCAATGTTCTTGTACCATCTTCAAATTCACCTGCTTTCATTCTTGCAAACAGGTCAAGGTTCTCATCAATACTTCTGTCACGATATTTGCTATTTTTGCCCGGCTCAGTAGGTGATCCTTTCATGGCTGCCATTTCCTCGCTTGTGCTATCATCTACATACGCCAGGCCTTTTTTGATCAGCGTCACTGCAAATTCATACAACTTATCAAAATAATCACTCGCATACAATTCATTCTTCCATTCAAAACCCAGCCAGTGAATATCATCCTTAATGCTGTCCACATATTCCACGTCTTCCGTCACCGGGTTTGTATCATCAAACCGGAGATTCGTGTAGCCGGGATATTTTTTTGTCAAGCCAAAATTTAAACAAATACTTGA
>DASUTO010000314.1:0-2516 GCA_036374555.1 Chitinophagaceae bacterium | reverse complement strand
ATTAGAAGCAAATGTCATGAGCTGGAAGAGTCTTTTGTTGTATCAGGTGATTTCCTTCATGATTTTTCCACTCCATTTGCATATAAAGTAAACGAGATCGGGGAAATGGAATTTAAAGGGAAAACAGAAAAAGAAAAACTGTTCTCCGTAATTTTTGAATAATGGGATCTGCAGAATTAGACATACATTATCGCCAGCTTATCATCTATTCTAATATTATTACTTATGGCAATGCCGCCAGTCCCGAGATCACAGCAATGATCAGGGAAGAAATTGAAAATATGTGGAATGAGCCAAAGGCTAGTTTGAAGTTTGATAATTTGTGGCTTGACGTCAGATTTAAAATTCATGCATGGCATAACCCTTTAATTGATCCCTTTGATATTTATAGAAATCTTGATCCAAAAAATAATTATTTCCGTATTGAAGAGTTTTCTCATAATCATATTTCTTTTGTTGATGGATTGAATTGTAATAGTGGTTATTTCAAACTGGAAAATCTCTACAAAGGTTCAACGACTGCTGCTCATGAATACGGCCATACAATTGGGCTCAATCATCCAAAAGATATTGATATAAGAGGGCTTGGTGTTCCTGGTATTATGTATCCGAGAGGAACATTGGTTGATCCACAATTCCAATATGACCCTTCAAAACCAGCTGGAGTTACCGGCGGCACAATGCATCCTATGTACAGAAAAGTCAAGCTGGAAGATATTGAAGGATTAAAACTTAATCGTCTCACCTTTCATCACGGCAAAGCTGTACTTGGAGAATTTACAAATGTGTGGCATGAGGACCATGCAAAGGTTAAACCGGAGGATTTTTTTGGTGAGATAATTGAAGAATAGCAGATTCAATACTTGGATATTGAAAAATAAAACCTGCTTTCTGAAGCTTTTCTGAACTGACCGTTGTACTCTTTAAAATCTCACCAATCATCTCACCAAACACTATTTTTAAAGCGAAAGCTGGAGCAGGTATCGGTACAAATAATTTTCCGGTACTCTTGGCGATTGCCAGTATCAATTCTCTATTTGATACTGGTTTAGGCGAAACGGCATTATAGATTCCTTCCATTTGCTCGGTCTCCATCGAAAAAAGAATAGCCCGCACAAGATCATCAATATGTATCCAGCTTACTGTTTGCTTCCCGTTGCCAATTATTCCTGCTACTCCAAATTTTACAGGGTTTTTAAATTCGACGTAAGCGCCTCCATCAGTACTAAGTACAGGACCTATACGAAATTTTATTAATCTCTTGCCAAGAAAGGATGCCGGTTCAATTGCGGCTTCCCATTGCTTACATGTTTCTGACATGAAATCATTGGCTGGCGGATCATTTTCAGTAAAAGGTCTTGCGTTTTTATTATCATCAGCCCCATACCAGCTGATTCCCGATGCACTTACTACTACCTTGACTCTATTAGGAATAGTTTTTAAACCTTCGATGAGCAATTTTGCACCGTCAACACGGCTGCTTACAATTTCCTTTTTTACTTTCTCATTCCAGCGTTTGTCTGCGAAATTGGCGCCGGCGAGATGAATGATGTAGTCTGCTTTTGCAAAAGCATTCTTATCGATTGTTTGCTTTTGAATGTCCCATTCTGCAAATGAAATATTTGATGTTGGTTTCTGTTTGTCTGCATTACGAGTAAGAATAATTACATGAAATCCTCTTTCGGTCAATGCTTGAGTCAATGCTTTGCCGATCATTCCTGTGCCGCCGGTGATTAGGACTGTCTCCATGTATCAAAGTTGACAACTTTTCTTATAAAAGCGTAAACAAATGAACGGCGAGATTGTTTATGTTTTTTCGTAATGATACCGAAAGAACATTGGTGAATAGGATTACCGAACGTATCCCGACTAAGTCGGGACGACGCAACGAATGATGATAAGAATTACAAAAGCTCGTTACATATCACAAATAACCATTAACGAATAACCAATTGCTAAACCGTGGAGATTGCTTCGTCGCTGCGCTCCTCGCAAGAAAATCCCCCCGATAGAAATCGGGGGGAACAACTAAAAACACAAGCCATTAATAGGCTGGTGGAAGTAATTCAAGAGGATCGGGATTTAATAAATCCAACGGCTATTTTAATCGGGTTTTTTCCCGTCTAAGAATGTATTGATAGTGCTGATCTTTGATTGATTGTTTTCGTCAGTCTTGACTTCGTAGTTGCTGTAAAAGTTTTCAACTGTATTGGCTGTGTTGCCATACAATTCCATATTGCGGCGGATATAAGCCGGCACAGTCTCAAACTCATTATTCGGGTCGGCCGCGTTAATGTTGAAAGACAAATTACGCAGCTTCTTCAACCTCTCGGTTGCCCTACGTTGTTGATCTTCATTTTCGTCCTGCAGTGCAGGTTCCTCATTTGAAGCAGTCAAAGGTTGCTGAGAATGATGGGCCAACGGCCTATCCGCCGCTGGAATGTCATTCCGCATGACCAATTGCATATCGCAAGGAGATTCCTCGTTGATCTGCTTTGGATCGTTTTGCGGAATAC
>DASUTO010000313.1:0-3265 GCA_036374555.1 Chitinophagaceae bacterium | reverse complement strand
TGGGGAGCCCGGCGGGTGAGGGATCCCAATTTCATTTGCACAGGCAATAAATTCGCCGCAATCCCAAAAACTAGCAGTGGCTTCACGAGTTAAAGTGTATGTAGCAGTAGCAATCAGCAATATTACCCACCCGGTAATATTGTTTACTTTTCTAAAATTCATAAAGATTTGATTTTATCCCGCCTTAGGCGGGATGGGGGCAAAAATAGGGTTTCAACAGAAGATTTCGCCTTTCGGGCTGGCAAAACAATATTTAAAATATTTGGAAGGTTTGATGAGAAATTGGGAAGTTACAAAAGAATGGAGGCGATCTCACTCCATGATTCAGTTCTTTTATGTCGTCCCGCATTTCTTAATTGATTATGGGGTTGCGTGAAAAGAATCGTTGTTCCTTTAAAAAGATCAAGATTTTTAAAATGATCATCGACCATGATATCGGCATCAACGATCGTTTTGCTGCCGCAAAAAACTATCTGTTGCCAACTCAAAAAAGGGAAATGCTCATTCAGCCATTCTAATTTTTCCGGAAGGCTTTGAGGAAACTCCATCGCCGCAGAAACAATAAACAGCTCATAGTTTTTATTAAGCTCAGCCACTATTTCCACACTGTCTTTTACTACAGGCGCTGTTCTAAAAAATCCTTTTGCATAAACATATTCGTTTATACGAGGGAAAGCCTTTCGCTCTTCAACACCTATTACTTCTTCGGGTGGTCTTCTTTTGCCAAAATCTTTTTCATCATAACGGAAAAATTGTTCATACACATCGGCGAGTACACCATCCATGTCAATAGCTATTCTTTCCATCGGCTATTCAAAATTTATTCTTACTGTTTGATAAAAAAGCTGGTTTTGTAAGATCTGTCTTGATTGAGAATTCTTTTCTGAAAATCCCTTTAATCCCAGCAGGCCGGCTGCATTGCCTTTATTGATGGCGATCTCAAGGTAACCGGCGCTGTTGAACAAGGCCAGTTTTTCACCTTCGGGCACATCAGCATAGGTTTGACTGATATGATCGATCACTTCATCTCTTTTAAAATTTATTTTAAAGCCCCGGCCTTTACGAAGTTCTTCAAACTCATGACGGGTAATATTTACAATTACGTTTTCAAAATTGTCGATGAAAATTATCTGGCCGTCTATCCAATCATCACCAACGGCTGGCCTCAAAGGATTTTTTTCAATATAGGGTATATCGGGACCGATATTCTTAATTGACTCGCCATTGATGAGTTGATTAATGGTATTGCCAAATATATCCGCACACTGGAGTGTGTTCTTCATTTTTCCATCCGGCCACGGGATACCAATAACGATCTCCGGTTTTTCCTCAAGTATCATTGTAAGCAGACCATTATTAGCACAAAAAAGATATTGGTTATTATGAAAAGCGAGCAATAGATGATCCTGGTTTTTGTCAAATAGATTGACCATGATAATATGGTAAGTAAAATCAGGAAAATTTTTGATAGCATTTTTGCAAACGTAAGATGCCTGTGGATAGTTAAAAGGAGCGATGTTATGAGAAATATCTATCAACCGAAAGTCCGGGTTGATATTAAGTAGTCTCGCTTTTATGGCCCCTGTAAGGTAGTCATGGTTACCGATATCAGAGGTCAGGGTTAGTAGTGGCATTTCAGATTTTCGATTTACGATTTCGGATTTTACCGGGACAAATTTATATTAGAGGCTTAAGTTTTTTTTAAAAATCTAAAATCCGCAATCCGAGATCTAAAATCACTTTATAAGTTTACCTTCTTTGTAAAAAAAATTTCTTACAAATTTATCAGCCAGGTTGGGAAAAAATTTATTCATGAACACTGTTTGTTTTCCCTGGAATGTCATCACCACTGTTCTTTTCCTTTTTTCAATTGCCGACAATATTCTTTTGGCACATTCTTCCGCTGTCATCATTTTGTCTTCATCCATGGGGCTTTCGCCCTGTGCTTCTCCTTCTTTATTTAATGCAGCATTCCTGATATTGGAGGTCGTAAAGCCGGGGCAAACCCACATTACATTTACTCCTGATTCAAGCAATTCTGTCCTGATCGCTTCCATCCAGCCCTGCAATGCATGTTTTGATGCAGAATAACCGCTTCTGCCCGGCAGTCCACGATAGCCGGCAATAGAAGAGACCCCGACTACCGTTCCTTTTCTTTCCATTAAAAATGGTAACGCATATTTTGTACAATAAACAGCGCCAAAAAAATTAATCTCCATTACTTTTTTGATCACATCCACAGAGGCATCCTTCAATTCTGCCCGCATTGAGATGCCGGCATTATTGATAAGAATATCGATCCCACCATATACTTTCTGTGTAAGTTCGATCAGCCGCCGGCAATCATTTTCGCTGCTAACATCAGCCACCATTGTATGAAGATCGGCTGAAGGAAATTCTGTCTGTAATTGATAGAGTTTATCGTGATTCCTGCCACAGGTAGAAACTTTCGCACCTTCTTTGATCAATTCTTCAACAAGTGCTTTTCCAATCCCATCTGTGCCGCCAGTGACAATTACAACTTTATCTTTAAAATAAGTGGACATTTTACTGCTTGTGGTTACAAACGTACTTTAAAATGCGGGTAATAAAAAAGCCTCCATTTGAGGAGGCTTTGATAGGTGGTGATCCCGCAGGGATTCGAACCCTGGGCCCCAACATTAAAAGTGTTGTGCTCTACCAGCTGAGCTACGAGATCAGCCTTTCCAATCAATAAGCTACGCCTATTTTTTGGGAGTGCAAAAATACAGTCCTGAGCCTTGTAAGCCAAAACTTTTTACCATCAGCTGAAAAATTATTTGCAGCCGATGTTGATAACTCCTCTTCAATTCCTTAAAAGGCTTTAAAAGCAACCCTTTATCCGAAAACACCGATAATTAATCATTCACCGAAATCAGTCTCCCCTCATGGATCAAGAAAAATCTTCCGCTGAAATAACCAATGTTTTTTCCAGGACCCCTGAAATGATCGTAATTAAAGGCAGGCAAAGTCAATATGTGTATTCTCAAATGCCGCCATTGTACACCGAACTCAAAAGATTTGCGAAAATAAAAGAAACGGCAACTCTTCAGCTTCAACTCCCGCTTGATAACATATCAAAAAGAATTATTAAACGTTCAGGGGATATTCTTTTATCATCATTAATAATTGTCGGCATACTTAGCTGGTTAATTCCAATAATTGGACTCCTGATCAAGCTTGACTCAAAAGGTCCGGTTTTCGTTTTGCAAAAAAGAAACAAAAGAGGGGGCAAAACTTTTACCTG
>DASUTO010000312.1:0-2785 GCA_036374555.1 Chitinophagaceae bacterium | reverse complement strand
TCAATTTCTAAATAAAAGTATATGCCAACAACAACATGTGAGATCTCAGGTACTGTGTACCAGTTAGATTATACCAAATTGAATTCAAAAAGGGGGATCTATTATTTTGGAAAGATACATAGCGAGCCTGTTACGGGTTTTGCTTTTACTGCCCTGAATACCGGCGGACATGAATTCGATGATAGTCGTGAACCCATGCATAGGCAAGAGGCGATTGTGACTGCAATTAAGAACAGCGAAGGCAGTAATTAACTACTTGCCACTATAATCTCAGCCACTCCCAACCTTTGCTCCATTCATCGGTGATGAGACCATCTTTGATACTAAAAAAAATGCATGGTCCCGCCACTAAGAATTTTATTAGTGGAAGCCATCGTCACTTTCCATGTCTGCTCATTTTATTGACTGGAACTAGTTAATTTCACATTCTCAATTTTATATATGCGATCGATCCTTTTTATTCTTCTTGCAAGCAGTTTCACTTTTTGCGTAACATCTAAACCGGAACAGAAAAAATCTCCCGTAGATGTAAATAAAAAAGAAATCCAAACCGGAGCTGAACAAACAGACAAATATCTTCCGTTGCTCAAAGGGAAAAGAGTTGCTATCATGGCCAACCAAACAACTATCATCGGCAAAACGCATCTTGTTGACAGCCTTAAAACTCTCGGGGTAAATGTTGTAAAAATATTCGGACACGAGCATGGTTTTCGCGGTAATGCCAGCGCAGGAGTAAAGGTGGCGGATGAAATAGACCCGGGTTCGGGTATTCAAGTGGTGTCGTTATATGGAGCAAAAAACAAACCCACTAAAGAAGATCTTGCTGATGTAGATATATTGATCTACGATCTGCAGGATGTTGGTTGCCGATTTTATACCCAAATAAATGCCTTATCACGGTTAATGGAAGCATGTTATGAGAACAAAAAGGAAATGCTGATACTTGACCGGCCAAATCCCAATGGTTACTTAATTGATGGCCCTATACTCGACATGAAATACAAATCCGGCATAGGCATGTTCCCAATACCTATGTCACATGGTTTAACGGTTGGGGAGTTTGCCCAAATGGCAAATGGTGAGGGCTGGTTGAAGGATAAAGTAAAAACTAACATCAAAATAATTCCTGTAGCTAATTATGATCACGAAATGCCATATACATTGCCGGTAAAACCTTCTCCTAATCTGAATACGCAGCAAGCCATCTTGTTATATCCGTCAACATGTATGTTTGAAGGAGTATATGTTAATCATGGCCGTGGCACTTTATTTCCTTTTACTGTTCTTGGCAGTCCTGAATTAAAAGGCAAATATGAATTTTCTTACACTCCTACAGGTATAAAAGGAATGGCTGAAACGCCATTGTTCATGGACCAGGTTTGTTATGGTTTAGATCTTCGCAATTATGACACAGAGCAATTAAGAAAAACTAAAAAGATCAACCTGCAATGGATAATGGAATTGTATAAAGCACATCCGCATAAAGAAAAATTCTTTGATTCGAAATTGAGTAAAGAAATGGGAACGATCGAAAGACTTATCGGCTCTGGTTTATTCCGCCAACAGATCATCGATGGTAAATCGGAAAAGGAAATTCGGGCAAGCTGGGAACCGGGGTTGAGTGAATATAAAGAGATGCGGAAAAAATACCTGTTATATCCTTAATAGCACGCCCCTCTCGTTTATAAAAACGTACCGGGTAATTATTATTGTTATTTTCTCACTTCAAACTCTCTTTTATGAATATTTTTAACGGCCTGCGGTTTTTGGGTAAGATCGGTATCAAATAAACGATCCAGGTTATTTCCTGCAAGATCTTCCAAACGTGATTCTATTTGTACTTTATATATGGCCGGCTTCCATTCAATATCCGGCACAAAGTATAAGATGGTTCCATCGTCACTTACTCTGGGTTTACCTTTTACTTCATTGCCATTTGCATTAGTAACTAAAATTGTGCTTTCAGCAAGCACATGATCGAGTGGTTCATTAAAATTGATCTTAAGCTGTTCCCTGGTTTCAGATCTGGGCGCAGAAATGGTCCATAATTCCACATCAGGTGAAACACTATCGTGAGGGCCTGTAAAGAAGTTCCTGGTAAAGTTTTCTTTCAATAAAATGCCTTCTGCATCCTGCCACTCTTTATCAATCACCAATTGGTAATGTGACCCTTTGTTTAACGGTGGTCCCAAAAGTTTGTTGGGCTGAAGATCCCGTTTGATTCTTCCCGGGTCAAGCCATAGCGTTAACATGGTTCTTTCATTGTTCCATAACTCAAGGTCGAGAAAGACAGATGACATCGTATCACGGCCATCTTTTATTAAATGAATATGTTGTAATATATCTCCTTCCTGCATAGGTTTGGAAAAAGATAAATAGAATTTCAATAAGTTCTCTGGTAACGTATCCAATGCGGGATAAACAGCAACAACTTCAGGAGCAACTGCTGAATTATCAGCAGGTATCGCAAGTTCCTGGATCAATTCATTTCGCACATACACTTTATAGTTCAATCCACGGGTAAAAGCAATGATCGGCTTAAATATTACTTTATCTTCTTCAACCAAATAGTCGCCTATTATCCGCTGATCGCTTTTTGCTAAATGGATATGTAATAATTCATTTACAGAATCCTTTGAAACAGATGAAAGAAATTTTTGTGGAACAGTAATGGCAACTGCTTTGTCTCCCTCCCATTTAACGGAAACGGAAATGGCATCCTTCTTTTCACTACAGCCAGTAAATGAAAAATAAAAGACCAGGCTCCATAGTATAGAGAGCCTGG
>DASUTO010000311.1:0-5058 GCA_036374555.1 Chitinophagaceae bacterium | reverse complement strand
TTCAAATGAAATTTCATCACCTGAAGTAGCTAAAAATCTCATTTGATCATGCAAATGTTTTTCATAAAGATAATCGGCTCTCAATTTCATTGCAGCATCTGCACATTGAATAAGGTCTTTTTTTCCAATGTCAATATTCATTACCGCATATTGTGCATCCTGGTTTGATTTTAACTTGCCATTGTAGAGATAGACGGTCTTGCTTTTTTTGAGGGTAAGATCAAGTAGCCAGTTTGAATAAACTGAATCGCCATCATCCACATAATGGAATCCCTGTGGTAAAGAAATTCCCCTTACTGTTTCTATATTGATCCCGGTTATTTTAGTGGTAACTTTTATTTCAATACTATTTTCTGCATTTGTGCATGAGCTGGCTGCAAACAAGAGAGCGGAAAGCAACTGAATGTATATTGGCATGGTTGTGGTTTTTTGGTAAGAAACACCAGCCATTTTATTCCATATTCATTTCATGTTAATGATTTTTTAAGATGTTCCTGATTTGAACTATTTTCACGCCAATTGAACAACCTTACACTATGGCTGATATACTAATTATCGATGATGAAAAAGCGATCCGCAAGGCACTTACTGAAATTCTTTCTGCCGAAGGATATAAAACAGAAGAAGCCGGCGATGGCGAAGAAGGACTAAAAAAATTCAAAGAAAGATCTTATGATGTTGTGCTTTGTGACATAAAAATGCCAAAGCTTGATGGTATTGAGTTTTTGCAAAAAGCCACTGAATCAAATGCAGATGTTCCGGTGATCATGATCTCTGGTCATGGCAATATAGAGACTGCGGTAGATGCCGTTAAAAAAGGAGCCTTTGACTATATATCAAAACCGCCTGATCTCAACAGGATGCTTATTACGATCCGCAATGCGATGGATAGAAGTTCTTTGGTTACTGAAACAAAAGTGCTGAAGCGCAAAGTGAATCGGGTACAGGAAATGATCGGCGAATCAAATCCGATAAAAAAGATAAAAGAGACGATCGAAAAAGTAGCGCCTACTGATGCAAGAATTCTTATCACTGGCGAAAACGGAGTAGGGAAGGAATTAGTGGCAAGATGGGTACATGAAAAAAGCAGTCGTGCTTCCGGCCAGTTGGTAGAAGTGAATTGTGCTGCTATTCCAAGTGAGTTGATCGAAAGCGAACTATTTGGCCATGAAAAAGGGTCCTTTACTTCGGCTATCAAACAGCGTATAGGAAAATTTGAACAAGCAAACGGCGGCACATTATTTCTTGATGAAATAGGCGATATGAGTTTGAATGCGCAGGCAAAAGTTTTGCGTGCATTACAGGAAGGAAAGATAACCCGTGTGGGAGCGGATAAAGATATTAATGTCGACGTAAGAGTGGTTGCAGCTACCAATAAAGACCTGCTGAAAGAAGTGGAAGAAAAACGTTTTCGTCTTGATCTTTATCATCGCTTAGGCGTTATCATTATTCATGTGCCATCGCTTAATGAAAGAAAAGATGATATTCCCTTACTGGTTGAAAGATTCCTTTCTGATATATGCAACGACTATGGTGTGGCGAAAAAAAATATCGATGACGATGCATTAAATTTATTACAGGAATATAACTGGACAGGTAATATCCGTGAATTAAGAAACGTAGTAGAAAGACTTATCATCCTTTCCGGCAAAACGATCTCAACAGAAGATGTCAGGTCTTATGTTGTACCCAAATAGAAATTTCATCATTAACATTTCCTTTGTGATGCTTATAAACCCTGATAGCCGCCTGTCATTAGTCCTTCTGATTGAAATAAACGGTAAACATTATCTTTGTCCGCATTAAAAATCACTGAATGCCTTTACAGCACCTATTCATCATCTACCTTATTGGTACCCTAATTGTTTTTCTTCCTGCGTTTGGTTTTTACAAATTGTTTCAAAAGGCTGGCGCCCCGGCATGGAAAGCCTTTGTTCCTTTTTATAACACATGGATCATGCAGGAACTTGCGCAGCGGCCAAAGCATTGGGTTTTCTGGCAATTAATTCCTGTTGGCGGTTGGTTCATCAGCATGGGAATATTTATTGAGTTCGCCAAGATCTTTGGGAAATTTTCTTTCCTACATCACGCCGGTGCCTCTTTACTTGCGCCATTATATTTTCCATACATTGCTAACAGTAAGGATACAAAATTTATTGGAGCAGCAGCAGCAAGAAAACACAAAAAATCCGGAGCAAGAGAATGGATCGATGCTGCAGTTTTTGCGATTGTAGCAGCAACGCTTATCCGTCTTTTTATTTTCGAAGCATATACTATCCCAACAGGCTCGATGGAGAAATCATTGCTTGTAAATGATTTTCTTTTTGTAAGTAAAATAAGTTATGGCCCAAGAGTTCCCAATACCCCATTATCAATACCTTTTATACATAATTATATTCCGGGCATAGGAAGTAAATCTTATTCAGAAGCGGTCAAGCTGCCATATATCCGCTGGTGGCAACGACCCGTGAGAAGAGGAGATGCTGTGGTGTTTAATTTTCCGGCAGGCGATACAGTGATACATGCCGATGGTTTTGAATCTGCTGTTCCTTATTATGAGATCAAACGTAAAGACCAGGCAGGTCTGCCAACATATTATATTGCCGGGGGAAGATCGATGCAGGCAAATCCCGGAGAAATTTTGAGTAACCCCCGAAAATTTCCTGTTGTAGTTCACCCTGCTGATAAAACCGATAATTATATCAAACGTTGCATAGCCGTAGCCGGTGATACTATTAAAGTTGTAAAAGGTGATGTTTTCGTAAATGGAATAAAACAAGACGCTCCGCCAAATTCACCTCTTAAGTATATTGTTGAAGTAAAAGAGAATGTTAGCCTTGATGAAACAGGTTTGGAAGATATCGGTATTAAACTGAATGACGGAGATTTTTACCAGGACGATCCTCAAAACAGGTACAGATATGTTATAAATTTAACAACTGCTGAAAGAGCCATATTGGAAAAATCATCGTTGATAAAAAGGATCGAACCGGATCTTGATGAAACGGCAAACCAGTTGATGATCTTTCCTTATGATACGGTGCACAAATGGTCAGTAGATAATTATGGTGGAAATGGGTTATGGATACCAAAGCAGGGAGCATCATTGACATTAACTGCTGAAAATTATGCTTTGTATGAAAGAACCATTCGTGTGTATGAGCATAATGATTTTTATATGAAAGACGGAAAGTTTTTTTTAAATGGAAAAGAAGTGACCAGTTATACTTTTAAAATGGATTACTTCTGGATGATGGGAGATAACAGGCATAATTCACAGGACAGCCGTTTCTGGGGTTTTGTTCCTGAAGACAGGGTCGTTGGTAAAGCATGGCTTATCTGGTTTAGTTGGGATAAAGGGCCGAGGTGGAACAGGCTATTCAGAATCGTGAAATAATTTTCAAGATCCCGCCCCTGGCGGGATTTGTTGTCTTAGGAAAAAGGATTAACTTATCGACATGAAGGAAAATAAAATTGAGATCAGTTATAAGGTTTTTGATGATATCGATGAATTAACTAAAGAAGATGCATGGCTGCTGAATGAGGCCCGGGACGTAACAAAGCAAGCGTATGCACCATACTCAAATTTTTATGTTGGCGCCGCTGCAAAGCTGGTGAATGGAGAAATTGTTGCAGGTACCAACCAGGAAAATGCATCTTATCCTGTTGGCTTATGTGCAGAAAGAGTTTTGCTTGCATCTGCTTCTACTTTATACCCGGGAGTTGCAATTGATACAATGGCCATCAGCTATCAAAGCGGAAATGGAAATAGCAATCAACCTATTGCTCCATGTGGTATGTGCCGGCAGTCATTGCAGGAATATGAACTCCGGGTAAAAAAACCAATTCGATTAATTCTTGGGGGGATCGAAGGAAGAATATTTGTATTTGAAAAAGCCAGCCTGTTATTACCTCTTGGATTTACAGGTGATGATCTGAGCAGAGTGTAATCCGAATTTTATATGGTAAAAATTCTTCTTATACCATTTCTCATTCCAATTTTAGGATTTAGTCAGCAAAAAAAACCTGATAGTTCTTCTATTAATGAAATTGTGAGAAAAATTGATAAGCTGGGTGAAACAAGTAACAGATCATTTATTAATACTAAAGTAATAAAGAATAAAAAGGTAAAAGAGACCTGGCAGCATTTTGATAATAAGCAATTAACCCGAATCATAATAAATTATACAATCGACTCTACCGACTACGCTGAAGAATATTACTTCAAGGACGGGTTTTTGATCTATGCAGATGAAAAAGAAATATCGAGGTATCCTTCTTTAGGATTAAATCAATACAGTGTATGGGGAGGTGGATTTTATTTTTCAAATGGGAAATTGATTGATCATGTTACACTTGGGCATGGAAAGTCTGAATCAGATGACTGGGATCCGGAAAAAGAAATTCTACAACGCTTAGAAAAACGAAAGAAAGAACTTGCCTCTTTAAAATAGCGTTTGCACGCCATGCGCCACTTTTGCTTCCAATTCAAGCAGCCATTTTTTTCTCCATAAACCACCACCATAACCAACCAATTCACGATTAGCGCCAATAACACGATGACAGGGAACAATGATAGCAACATTGTTTTTTCCGTTTGCATTTGCAACGGCTCTTGTAGCTTTTGTATCGCCGGTCTTTCTTGCCAGTTCAAGATAGCTGATCGTTTTTCCATAGGGAATAGTCATTAGCTCATTCCAGACTTCTTGCTGGAAAGGAGTACCCGGTTGATGAATCGGTAATTCAAAAACTCTTCTTTCACCCTGGAAATATTGGATCAATTGTTCAAGACACTGTATGATTAACGGCGGTAAATTTTTCTTTCTGCCTTCTGTTTTTTGGACCTTATCAAAAAAAGAAACTTCACTTATATAATTTTCCGTTCCCGAGATCTTAAGTATGCCAACAGGAGAATGATAGTAAGTTGTGTAAGCAACAATGCCAGGTATGTTAGCCGATGCGTTGTCCATTTTTAACTGCCCTTTCAGGTTGCAATAAAATTACATGATTGTTTTCATCATAAATACCAAGGACAAGACATTCGCTGAAGAAGTCGGC
>DASUTO010000310.1:0-4159 GCA_036374555.1 Chitinophagaceae bacterium | reverse complement strand
GAATGTTTCCTATATTAAAAGATTACAGGTCTCAGATATAAAAGGAACTTTTTTTGAACAGCCATTACCATTAGGCGGTTTTGGTATCAGCCGTTACAAACTTGACCATACAATAGTGCAGATCGCAAAGCAAACGGGAGCCGTGGTTCATGAACAAACCCGTGTAAATGATATTCAATTTTCTAATGATCGGTTTAGTATTGAGTCAACACGAGGAAATTTTAAAGCCAAAACAGTTGCTGGTGGATTTGGTAAAAGAAGCAATCTTGACGTAAAATGGAAGCGACCATTTATTGTTGCGAAAAAGAATAAGCTGAATAATTACATAGGCGTAAAATATCATATTCGCTATAATTATCCCGATGACCTGATCGCACTTCACAATTTTAAGAAAGGATATTGTGGTATTTCCAAGGTAGAAGACGATAAATATTGTTTATGCTACCTAACCACAGCCGATAATTTACAAAGCAGCAATAATGAAATTCGTAAAATGGAAGAAAGCATTTTGTCTGCTAACCCGCATTTAAAAAAAATATTCAACGAATGTGAAATGCTTTGGAAAGAACCTGTTGTCATTTCGCAAATCAGTTTTGATAAAAAGAATTTGGTGGAAGATCATGTATTAATGATCGGTGATGCTGCCGGCATGATCACTCCCTTATGTGGCAATGGAATGAGTATGGCCATGCATGCAAGTAAGATCGTAGCCCAGCAAATTTTAAAATTTTTAGAAGGAACAATTTCAAGACAAACAATGGAGCAGGAGTATGTAAAAAAATGGAACGAGCTTTTTGCCAACCGATTAAAAACGGGTCGCATGCTCCAGCGTTTATTCGACAGTCAATGGCTCACTTCTTTAACCGTAAGACTCGGCCGGTCTTTTCCTTCGGTTATTAAAGCATTGATCAAACAAACTCATGGCGATCCGTTTTAATTATCCTTTGCCAACCCTGTCGTAAATAGAAGCGGAAGTTTTTTTAGGTAAGATCCGTAAGATACCAGACATCATATTTGCAAGAAAGCCCGGTACAATGATCATTTTTCCTTTTAGCGTTTTACGAACGGCTTTTTCTCCCACCTGTTCCGGAGTCCTGGCCATTTTGTCGCCAAATTTCCCCAATTGTTTTTTTGTTTCAGCAACGATTTCTGGTTTTGTATATACCGGTCCCGGCGCCAGGCAACTTACAGTAATATCTTTATCTCTTAGCTGGTAATGCAAAGCATAGCTAAAAAAAATAACGGCTGATTTAGTGGACGAATAGATATTCTTTAAAGGTATTGGAGCAAAACCAGCCATGCTTGCTACATTAATGATATAAGAAGGAGAATTTTTTTCTAACAATGGAAGCAACGTAAGTGTCAATGCCATGCATGATTCTATATTTAGTCTCACCATATATCGCAAAGTATCCAGGCTCGTACTTAGATAATCCCGGGAACCTCCTGCACCCGCCACATTGCAAAGAACTTTCAACGGGATATTTCTTTCAATGCACCATTGGGAGATTTCCGTGGCGGATTCTTCTTTACTCAGATCATAGGAAAGCAATTCGACATGAATATTATAAGCGGATTCTAATTTATGTTTTGCTGTTTCAAGACTATCCCAATGTCTTGCAATAAGAATAAGATTATAGTTGCGTTTGGCCCACGCTTCTGCAAGTGCATATCCAATCCCTTTGCTTCCGCCTGCGATCAATGCATAAGGCCGGGAAAAAGTTGTATCAATAGCCATTTTTGAAATATTTAAAGAATCTTTTATATGAGGAACCTGGCAATCTGCTTTAAATGCAATAAAAAGAACCAGCGGGAAGGCAAATATCTTCTTCATAGAAATAAATACTTAAGTTATTTCCATGGTGATGAAAGGGTTTATATAGAGTTGCAATGATTGTGCCGCTAAAAACATCAAAACCTTGACATTCGTCACTTATAAAGCTGATAGCAAACCCATTATTATTTTATTCTTACATTCGCCATTCATTTTCAGCCTATGCCCTCCAACGCCAACCGACAGTTTCTTGATTTCGAAAAACCTATCAAGGACCTGATCGAGACTATAGAAAAGTATAAGCATGATTCCGAGAAGAACAAGATGGATATGAGTGAGCCTATCCGCCAGTTGGAAGAAAGTATTTTGCAAAAAAGAAAGGAGATCACCCAACATCTTACCAGTTGGCAGCGGGTGCAGTTAAGCCGTCATCCTGATCGGCCTTATACTTTGAAATATATTGATAAAATGACCAGCTGCTTTCTCGAATTATATGGTGATCGTAATGTGAAAGATGATAAAGCGATGATCGGTGGTTTTGCAAATTTGGATGGAGAAACCGTGATGATCGTTGGCCAGCAAAAAGGTATCAATACCAAAATGCGGCAGATGCGCAATTTCGGAATGGCAAATCCCGAAGGTTATCGCAAAGCGTTGCGGTTAATGAAGCTGGCTGAAAAATTTAATAAACCTGTCATTACATTGATCGATACCCCGGGCGCCTTTCCTGGTTTGGAAGCAGAAGAAAGAGGACAGGGGGAAGCAATTGCAAGAAATATTTATGAGATGATCCGTCTTAAAGTGCCCGTGATCTGTGTCATTATTGGCGAAGGGGCGAGTGGGGGGGCATTGGGCATTGGTGTCGGAGATCGGGTATTCATGATGGAAAATACCTGGTATACCGTTATCAGCCCTGAAAGTTGTTCATCTATTCTTTGGCGCAGTTGGGATAAAAAAGAAGTGGCCGCAGAGCAACTTCGGCTTACTGCCGATCACATGTTGAAATTTGGCTTGATCGATGGGATCATTCCCGAACCAGATGGCGGCGCCCATTGGGATTATAATCAATCGGCCCAGATATTAAAAGAACACTTGGTTCCCGTACTGAAAGAATTAAAACAGATACCTGCTGAAGAAAGAGTAAGCCAGCGGATCGTGAAGTTTGGAAAAATGGGATTCTGGGAGGAAACCCCTGTCTCCGCCTAAGGCGGAGAACTTAGAAACCCTCTGTCTCCCTAAAGGGAGCACTTTTATCGAAGCGTGCTTCTTGATAGAAAATGTCCTGATAGATGACGAATTAATTGATGTTGCCAGCTTTTGTAATTCTATTCAACTGCAGTTGCGTCGCACTCTTATACTTTCTGTAACTTTATTCAGCTAAATCTTAAATCCGAAATCTTAAATCTAAAATCGAATATGTCTCTTCGTGAAATGTTTCGTGGTACTGGTGTGGCAATTGTTACTCCATTTACACAAGATGGCAGTATCGACTGGCCATCATTTGAAAAAGTCATCAATCATATTATTGATGGCAAGTGTGAATACATTGTTGTGCTTGGCACAACAGGTGAAAGTGCAACAGTTCATGGTAAAGAGAAACAGGAAGTATTTTCTTTTGTAAATAAGATAACCGCCGGCAGAGTTCCCATCGTTGCAGGCATTGGCGGTAGTGATACACATGAAGTGATCGAAGGATTCAAAACTTTTGATCTCACCGGTTATGATGCTATCCTTTCAGTTGCTCCCTATTACAGCAAACCAAACCAGGAAGGATTATTTCAGCATTACAAAGCCCTGGATGCAGCAACGCCATTGCCGATCATCATGTACAATGTTCCTTCACGTACAGGGATGAATGTATCAGGTGAAACACAGGTAAGAATTGCCAATGAATGCAAGAACATATTTGCCACTAAAGAAGCAAGTGGCGATTTTGCACAGATCAATTATATCATCAAAAACAAACCCGCAGATTTTATGGTCATCAGTGGTGATGACCCGATCACCTTACAGATGATCGCTGATGGAGCGGAAGGCCTGATCTCCGTTGTTGCCAATGCTTATCCAAAAGATTATTCTGATATGGTTCGGCTTTGCCTGGCCGGAAGATATAATGAAGCTTTGCCTCTACACTTAAAATACATCGATATTATTGCTTCTATGTTTGCCGAAGGAAGTCCCAGCGGGGTAAAAGCCTATCTTTCTGAAATGGGATTATGCGGAAATTATTTTCGCTTACCAGTGTGGAAGGTGAGTGAGAAGCATCATTCTAAGATCAGGGAATTGATGAAGAAGGTTTCTTCAGTGTTTCTGCAGTATTGAGCATTATTCATTTTTTTAATTGAATGCGATATGCTTTCCCTCCATATGATTTTATTTTAGTCG
>DASUTO010000309.1:0-14649 GCA_036374555.1 Chitinophagaceae bacterium | reverse complement strand
CGGGGATAATTTCATGATAATTGACAGATAAACTGAGTTGTTCCAGTTTTTCAAGAATTGTCTTGCCGCTTTTATCTTCTCTTACACCGGCAGCAACACCATCGGAACATACAATGACAGCGCAACGAAGATCATTTGATTGCTGATCTTTAAAATCTGTTTTGCCACCTTTCTTTGATTCCAGTTTTATTGTTGAGATCTCCACTCCTTTATCGAGTGGTTTCAGCATGTCATAAATTGTCAAAGCAGTGATTGCTGCGCCATGCATAGCTTCCACTTCCACTCCTGTTTTATAAATCGTATGAACTTCAACTGAAATGATAATATTCAAACCATCGATCTCATGAGTAATAGCAGCAAATTCTACGGGCAAAGGGTGACAATCAGGAATTACATCACTTGTTTTTTTAATGGCAAATAAACCCGCAGCTCTTGAAAATTCAAATACATCACCTTTGGGAACAGTTTTATTTTTTACTGCATCAATCGTTTCTTGTTTTGAAACCGATACGATCGCAGTAGCAATTGCTTTTCGAAGACTGTTTGATTTAGAGGTTATGTCGACCAAGAGATTATTTATTATTAATTACTGATTATTATTTCACAATCGAAAGTTTATTCAACCTAAGTCTCTCCGCCTAAGGCGGAGGACAGGGGGTTTTCTTTCCAATGATAGGTATCGTCAGTCATCAGTTCCTTCCCCCAAACCGGTAGTTCTGCTTTTAATCTTTCCACAGTCTCTTCGCAAGCATCAATAGCTGCTTTGCGATGCGCTGATGATGTAAACACAAACAAGCTGATCTCCCCGGCCTTTACATTCCCCAAACTATGATACACATGCATACAAGTCAGATCATATTTCGCAAAAATGTCTTCACGGATAGTGTACATTTTTTCCAGTGCCATGTCTTCATAGGCAGTGTACTCTATTGAAGCTACTTCCTTACCATCGATCTTATCAGCCCGTACTTGTCCCAGAAAAATACTGTGCCCCCCGATATCTGTTTTGCTACTGTGCTTTTGAATACTATCAGCAATAAATGATGCAGCAATTGGGCCCTGCACAAATATATTCTTTGGTTTCCTTTCTTTCACCTGTTGATTTTTATTGTTTTTTGGTCAGGTGGAACTTACGTTTCATACGGTTTGTTTTTGTTTCTTCCATTCAACAATTCCGCCCCGAAGACTGTAAATATTTTTCTTATTCCCAAAAATACCGGATAAAATTTTAGCTGCCTGCAAACTTCTTTTCCCTGATTGACAAAATGCAATAACAATATCAGATTTAATCAGTGAAGTGTTATCTGCCAGTTGAGCTAAGGGGATCCTGATATGATCAAATTCATTTACCGCGGGCATTTCATGCAGCTCTCTTACATCTATCACATCAATATTTCCTTTTTCCACCATACGATTAAAAAAAGCAGAATCAATTTCAGCTTGTTCTACCGGCGAAGCACAAAGCCATTCATAGTCGATCTGTAAAAATTCCTTTTCATTTTTCGGGATCAATGATCTTGTTTCTTTTCTTGCTGACAAATTAAGTACGTATACCTGGTTGTTTAATGCATTGTAAGTAAACAATTGATCAATTAACGGTTCGCCTATCCCCGTGAGCAATTTGATCGTTTCATTTGCCATCATTGTTCCAATAATTCCGGGCAGTACCCCCAACACTCCCGCCTCGGCGCAATTCAATACTTCCCCGTCTTTTGGCGGATCCGGAAAAATATCCCGATAGTTAACATCATGATCATTTTTATTTTTGAAAACACTTACTTGTCCCTCAAATTGGGAAATGGCACCATACACCAATGGCTTATTCAACAACACACAAGCATCATTGATCATATATCTTGTAGAAAAATTATCTGTGCCATCAATGATAATGTCAAAATCATCAATAAGTGTAAGTGCATTTTGTGTAGCCATTCTTTCATTGAAAGAAATGATCTTTATTTCAGGATTCAGTTGCTGTAAAATATGCGCGGCTCGCTTTGCTTTTGACAGTCCGATATCATTTACTGAGTATAAAACCTGTCGATGAAGGTTATTTAATGCTACTACATCATCATCCACAATGCCAATGGTACCCACACCCGCTGCAGTAAGATATTGCAAGGCAGGACAACCCAAACCACCGGCACCTATAACCAATATTTTTGCGCTCAGTAATTTTTGCTGGGCTTCTTCGCCAAATTCCGGTAAGATGATCTGGCGTTGATAACGTTCATATAAATTTTTATCCCTCATTATTATCCGCCTGAAAATGGTGGCAGCAATGCCACCGTACTTTTTCTGCTTAAAGCAGTGTTTTCTTTTATTACCTGTTTATCTACGGCTATCACATATTTTATGTTGGTCAGTGCAGGGTAACTTTTATGCAAAACATTTATCAAGCTATCAGTATCTGTAACATTATCTATTGAAACAGAGCTTCCGGCTACTTCCGCCAGCTTCCCAAACAAAATGATCTTGACACTCATAAAATATACGGGACAACAAATTTACTCATACTATCACGAATCGCATATTTAAAATTTATCTTTGTACAAATTAAGTTTATGGGTAAAGAGCATGAATATATTACAGAAGACCACCAGGCATTTATTGAAAATCAAAAGGTGTTTTTTGTGTGTACTTCCCCATTAAGTGCTGAAGGTCATATCAATCTTTCTCCCAAGGGCTTTGATTGTTTCCGTGTGTTATCATCCACCCGGGTTGGCTATCTTGATATTGTAGGCAGTGGTAATGAAACCTCGGCTCATCTTTTAGAAAATGGCCGTATCACTTTTATGTTCTGTGCCTTTGAGGGGCCGCCAAAAATTTTGAGGCTTTATGGCAAAGGAAAAACGGTGCTGCCCGGAAATGCCGAATGGGATGAGTTGTCTAAAAAGTTCACCATCCTTCCCGCCACAAGACAGATAATTATTGCAGATATTTTTAAAGCAAAATCATCCTGCGGCTTTGGCATTCCTCTTTATGAATATATGGCCGAAAGAGATCATGCCTTTAAATGGGCGGAAAATAAAGGTGAGGTTGGACTTGAAGAATACAAAAAAGAAAAAAATATGGTAAGCATGGATGGATTGCCTGCACCGATCGCTTCGAGATTTATTTGATTCTTTCGATAACTATTTTCTGTAATCCTTTACATACCTGCGGCCCGTCATATGATCTTTAGACGACACAAGGGCGATCCTGTTATCTAACACATATGCCCAATTTCCATCTTGTCCGGTTATTATGTAAACCGATTTTCCGACGTCACTGTTAAATATTTCATTCCAGGAAAAAACCACCTTATACTCGTCAGAAGCAATGCAAACAAAATAATACCCGCTAAGCACTTTGTGGTTTTCGGTACTGTCAACAGAATAAGACTTATACGATGAAAGGTCAGCCAAAGAAACAGTCAGGCCTTTCTTTACTTTTCCTTCAATAGAAAAGTTTTCAGTACGAGAAATATTTTCTTTTTGCGCTGAAACAGAAAAAACAATAGCTGCCAAACCAGGAAAAGGATCAGTCTAATAAAGTTTAGTTTAAGCTGATGTAAATAGCAGTTTATACGAGGCGATGATCAAAACAAACGCCAATAGATATTTTAAAAAGTTTTGATTCAGTTTTAATGAGCCAAAATATGCTCCGCAAAGCCCCCCTGCAAAAGCAACTCCAACATAAGCATACATATCAGGACTGAAATCAATTCCTTTTTGTAATTGCCCCGCCAGCCCTGACAATGAATTGACAAAAATGAAAATGGCGCTGATGGCTGCCGTTTGTTTCATGTCCGTCCATTTCAGCAATAATAGAACGGGGGATAAAATAATTCCCCCACCTATACCGATAAGGCCTGAAAGAAACCCAATAGCTGCTCCGATCAATAATGATAAGACCAGGTTTGATCTTTTTATTTCTTCAACGTTAATGTTTGCAAAAAACAAAAACCTTATAATGGGTATTATCAATAATATCCCAAGTATCTTTTTATAGATATTATCGTCTACAGTTATTAACCCGCCTATATAGGCCATCGGCACTGAAGTAATTGCAAATGGCAAAAATATTTTCCAGTTAAAATGTTTACCGCGGTAAAATTGAATGAACGAGGTGAGTGATACAAAAAGATTCAGCAATAAGGCAGTTGGTTTCATTATGTCGGGTGCAAAGCTAAAGATGGCCATCAATGCCAGGTAGCCACTGGCGCCGCCATGCCCAACAGAAGAATATAAAAACGCGACAAGAAATAAGAGTATGTAAAAAAGTACGATGAGTTCCACCGAAAATTATTGTGGCAATAAATATACATCAACCAATTCACCTTCCTTCACTGAGGTTACATCTTCATCAATTTGTATGAGACAATTGGCTTTGGCAAATGAGCTGAGACGATATGATTCCTGCGCATCCAATGGCGCTGCGGTTTTACCATTATAAAAACCTTTGAGAAAATGGGTGAGACCGGCATTTTTTTGAAATGTTTTTGCCAGCGGAGTTTTTATAGGTTGCAAACCAATTTTGCGCTTTGCTAATTTTTCCAACGCAGGAATCACATACTGATAAAAACAGGTAAGTACTGAAGAAGGATTGCCGGGTAATCCAAAAACTAATTTGTTTTCTTTTTTACCAAAATACAATGGCTTTCCCGGACGCTGTTTTATTTTATGAAATAATTTTGTGACACCACATTCTGTTGCAGCCTGTAAGACAAAATCATAATCACCCACGCTGATGCCACCGGTTAATAGAACCACATCACTTTGCTGCAATGCTTTCTTCAAGGTACTTGTTACTATTTCAGGTTTATCGGTGGCATGTAAGATTTGAATGTTCTGAATATGCAATTGTTGTAAAACTGCTTTTAATGCAAAAGAATTTGATTCATACACTTGTCCATGCTGAAGGGGCTTGCCTGGTTGTTGCAATTCATTGCCAGTGATAATAATGCTGACTGAAGGATTCGGATAAGCTTTTACTTCTGTAATTCCAATACCTGCTAAAAAACCAATTGCAGCGGGAGATAAAATATTCGCTTTTTCTAATGCTAATACTCCGGCTTTTATTTCTGAGCCTCTTGGTCGTACGCTATTTCCCTCTTTTAGACTCTCATCTACAATTTTCAAATCTCCATTTTCAATTTGAACTTTTTCCTGCATTATTACTGTATCGGCACCCACAGGAACTGCGGCTCCGGTAAAAATTCGAACAGCATTTTCAGGAGCAAGTGCAAAAGTTTCATTACTTCCTGCTGCAACTTCTCCTGTTATCTTTAATTTTCTATGTTGTTTCCATCCTTCAAAAGAAAAAGCATAACCATCCATTGATGATTGCGGAAAGGCAGGAATATCAGTTGTAGCATAAATATCTTCTGCTAGTATCAATCCAGCTGATTCCGACAATGCTGACGTCACTGGCTTAAGTGAAGCAATATTTGCAGCAATTATTTTTTTTGCATCCGTGACTGAAATCATGTTAAAAGATTGTTCAATCTAAGTTCCTCCGCCTAAGGCGGAGGTCAAGGGGGTTTGGTCTATCCTCCTATAGTTATCATACTTCGGTTATGAATGTCTTCCGGATGTAAATGTTCAAAATCTGCAGTGAACTGCCCGCCGAGTTCCTTTGCCTTACTGCGAATATTCTGGTGAATCAACGGCACTACATCTTCTCCTCTCCTCAATGCTGATAACAGGTCGGTTTCTTTTTCCGCAAATAAACAGTTCTTCATCTTTCCATCAGCCGTCAGCCTCATCCGGTTACAATCACCACAGAAGTTGGCACTCATGGTGCTGATGATAGCAAATGTTCCCTGGTGACCCGGTACCATGTACCCTTTTGATGTATCATGTTTTTCATCCTGTAATCTTATTATCTCATATTTTTCCTGAATCACTTCCAGCATCTGTTGCATAGTAAATACTTTGTTACTGGTCCACCGGTTACCGGTAAAAGGCATGAACTCGATAAAGCGAACATGAACCGGTTGTTCTTTTGTCCATTCTATAAAATCAGTAAGCTCATTATCGTTCAGACCTTTCATTACCACCATATTCACCTTGACATGAAAATTTCTTTTCAACAAAAGTTGAATGTTCTCATAAACTTTTTCATATTGATCTCTTCTTGTGATCAATTGAAATTTTTCAGGCTGTAAAGTATCCAGACTAATATTGAGCGAGTGAACTCCCGATTCGTCCAATATATCTACAAACTCATGCAATCTTGAACCATTCGTTGTGATCGTCAATTTTACAGGAAGCTTTGATAGTGTTCTTATGATTTCCCCGGCGTCTTTTCTCACCAATGGCTCTCCACCGGTAAGTCTTATTTTATTAACGCCAAGGTCAACAAAGATCTTTGACAAAGTTTCGATCTCATCCAGCTGCATCAGCTTTGAGGCAGGTGTGAATTCATATTCTTCTTCCGGCATGCAGTAAAAGCAACGCAGGTTGCAATTATCCGTCAGCGATATCCGCAGGTAATTATGAACTCTATTGTATTTATCAACGATCATTTACTAAGTTTGGGCCAACTACAAATTTATTAATTCTTAAGCAGGATGCGTTAAATAATTAACTTGCTACAAATTCATACTCGTATGGAACTTAAGGGCAGCCACATAATTGATGCAAATCCGGAAACTCTTTGGAAAATGCTAATGGATACTGAAATCCTTTCAAAAATAATACCCGGTATCTCCAAACTCGAAAAAACGGGGCCGACCTCTTACCAATCAATACTTGAAATAAAAGCGGGGCCCATAAGCACCTCTTTTACAGGTGATGCCCAAATGGAGGATATCATAGAGCAAAAGAAGTTCACTTTAAAAATGCAACAGAGTAATAAGATGGGCAATGCCAATTCAATCATGAAAATTGAATTGAAACCTGTTAATGTAACAGAAACAGAAGTTACTTTTGATGGTGGGGTAAAAATTACCGGCCTGTTAGGATCTATGGGAGACAAAGTGTTGGCTGGTGTGGCCAATATGTTGACCAAACAATTCTTTGCAAACCTTGAGCATGAATTAGCAAAGCAACAGGCATCTTCATGAATTTTTTAAAGCGTCGTAATCCTCTTGTGTATCAATATCAATTTTACCTTCTGGAAATAATACGGTCGCCACATCATTCATATTTTGCCGGATAATATTTTTTGCGCCGACATCTCCGTTCAATTTCGCCAATTCCCGAAAATATTTTTTATGAAAAAGAGCAGGCGGCCCCATCGATCCGCCATAGTTACAGGTAACAATTTGCTTTGTTGTTTTTTGCTGAGTGGTTATCAATTCATTTAATACTAATGAAGAAATGTGAGGCTGATCACAAACCATAAAGATCACGGCATCCATGTACGGTTTAGTTTTCAATAAAGTATCCAAACCCAATCGAACAGAAGAAGCCATTCCTTCTTCCCAATCTTTATTTATCACGACACGAACTTTTTCTTTATCGATCTCTTTTTGAAACAGATCAGCATTTTTACCAAGGATAACAACCACTGCGTCTGCCTTTGCGTTGATCGCTTCATTTACTGCATGTTTCAATAAAGTTTTTCCATGATACTGCAGCAACTGCTTTGGCTTTCCTAACCGGGTTGATGAACCCCCTGCCAGGATAACTATACCACAACTATGCACTATATAATCCGCAGATGACAACTTCATTTATGATTTAGAAGTCAGTTTTACTTCCTCAATTATAGTGGCCGATCGTGGATGGATGACTTCATTGATCGTTCGTAACGATTGAACATCTTTGCCGGCAAACAATGCCTTTATTTCGGCCAGTATTGACACGGCAATCTCTTCCGAGGTTTCAGCACCAATGTCTAAACCTACCGGGCTATGAAGAACGGAAAGTTGCTGTTCCGTAAAAATTAACCCTTCATCTTTCAGTTCATTCAGCATTCGTTCTCTTTTTTTCTTTGGGCCCAACATACCGATATATGAAATGCTTTTCTGCAGCAATTGCTTCAGCATTGCCATGTCATAGTTATAATTATGCGTCATCAGCAGGAAAACGGTGTGTTCATCGATCTCAATTTGTTCCAGCACCTGTTCTGGTTTTGATACTAACACCTGGCATGCACTTACAAACCTTTCCTTTTTTGCATAGTTGGCCCTGCCATCCACTACTATTGTTTCCCAACCAAGAATTTCAGCCATATCAACCAGCGGCATTACATCATTTCCTGCCCCAATAATTATAACCGAAACCGGTGGTTTTATCATTTCAATAAAAGCAGTGAGGTTGTGATCATTTGAAATATAATTTTTAAAAGAAGAAGTCTGATTTACCAACGCTTCTCGTGCATCCGCAACTAAAACATCTTTTAGAACAGGCGTATGATCGATTAAGTTTCCATTTTCTTCTAAAAACAAACAAGTTCCGTATTGCGGGTCTTTCTTATCCTGCAGAGAAAACAATGTTATTAAAACGGCTTTCTGTCTTTTTTCATTAATTGCTTTTAGATATTGAATCGGGTTATTTGGATTTGCGGTATCAATAGGTTCTATCAGTACCTGGATTATCCCATTGCAACCAAGACCTACACCAAATTTGGCATCATCATCGTCCATTGTGTCATAAGTTACCAGCTTCGATCTTTTTTCACTCATCACGAGTAAGGCCTTCCTTAGTGCATCGCCTTCCAAACATCCACCACTGATAGCGCCGGTAAGCTGACCATCATCTTCGATCAGCATTCTTGCTCCCGGCCTGCGATATGATGATCCTTCCACATGCACAACAGTCGCCAAAGCTGTTTGTTTTCCAAGTTTCTGTGCTTCATCAAAGGCCTTTAATATGTCCCGGATCTCTTTCATAAAGCCCCCTGTCTCCGCCGCGGCGGAGGAACTTAGATTTGTTTATACGTGTTTAAATAAATCGATCACTGACAATATCTATTGAATGAATAATCTTCTCAAAGATAAAACTATTTCTCCCCTTCGAAAGCTTTCCTAACTATAGCTTCGGGGATGTGCCAACGGAATCTCCAATACCTGTAATGTGGTGGCGTTCGGTGTATTCCTCAACAAATGCATTTGCCTATGAAAGTTTTTTGGATGAATTGGCGATCAAAGCTGGCAAAGATCCATTGGAGTTTCGTATGAATCATTTTTCAAACGAAAGGTATCGCTGGCTTGCAGAAAATTACGTGATGTGAGTGGCTGGGGTTCTAAAGGAAAAAATGAAGGTTACGGTGTAGCGATCACTGAATGCTTCAAAAGCATTGTAGGCGAAGTAGTGATGGTTTCCAAAAAAGCAGATGGTAAATTAAAGATCGATAAGGTGTGGGCAGTAATGGATTGTGGTTGGTATGTAAATCCTGACATTATTCGTGCACAAGTTGAAGGAAGTATTGTGATGGCTTACGGAGCAGCAGCGGTTCATGAAATGCATTTCATGGATGGCAAAGCAGTGGAAACAAATTTTCATCAATATAAAATGCCACGCATTAATGAAATTCCCGAGATCGAAGTTCATATAGTGGACAATGATGAAAAGCCGGGTGGTGTTGGTGAACCAGGATTACCACCATTTGCACCGGCTTTATGCAATGCAATTTTTGATCTTACCGGAAAAAGAATAAGAAAGCTTCCGTTTAATATTTCTGAAGTGTAAGAGTAAAATAAAAAAAATACGACCCGCACTAATTGGTTTTTGCGGGTTTTTCTCTTTCTGTCTTTACTTGTGCAGGAGTTACGATCGGATATTTGTTTCCCCAGCTATTCCTGATGTAATTTAATACATCGGCAACTTGCTGGTCGTCGAGATAATTCAGCGGGTTCATGATGGCATTATATTTTTTTCCGTTCACAACCACTTCGCCGGTTTGGCCATTTAAAATAATTCCAATGTTCTTTTTAGTGTCCTTTAAATACGTTGTTTTTGCTAGTGGTGGATTCACCCCTTCCATTCCCTGTCCATTTTCCATGTGGCAATTTTGACAATGGAGTATATAAACTTCCTTACCTCTTTTCATGCTCTCCTGCAGGTTTTTATCCTGGAATTCAGCAACTAAAAAGAGAGCTGGGATAAAAAACCCGGCAAATAAAATTGTTTTTCTCATCATTAAAATTTTAGGCAAACTGGGAGGTCAAAAATACAGAAGATAGAATATAAATCGTACCTAAAGGTTGCCTGGTGAAAAGAAAAAGGCTGCATATAAAATATGCAGCCTTTAACCACTCATAGGATCCGGTGTATTATAAATTCAAAAAAATGACTATTTAATTATCTTCCTCTTCTTTTACAAAGCCACCATTCGCATCAAATTCTGCTTTCATCTTTTTTCCATTCAAAGTGAATTTGGCTTTATAAGTTTGCTTGGTACCCTCGTGGGCATCTTCCCATTTCACATCCGTAGCTGTGGAATATTTTGCACTAAATGCTGTTTGGATCGGGGCGGGAACATCATTAACACTGATTTCCTTGTTATCATCCGTCTCTTTCTTATCACTATCACACGATTGTATCGCAAATAATGAAACGCTTAAAGCCATAATAAGAAATATCTTTTTCATATACCCTGTTTTCTTATAGGGTTGCAAATGTGATGCCGGGGAGGATCGGATAACTGAAAAAGTATTTTAGAGTTGGCTTTTCATCCCTAAGGTCCTTTGTGGTTTCGTTTGAGTACTCATTTAATTTCTAAACAATTAGCGGTCGATCTTTACTTGTAAAATATTGCCTGGCTGCTTTGTCCCTTCGTTTGAGATGAATAAGTCGCCCGCAGCATTAAAAGCAATTCCCTCTGGTTGGGCAAATTCACTGGTATTTAATTGGTACAACTTCTTGATCGTTCCCGCCGCATCTATTATCAATAATTTCGAATTCCTTCCATCGGTAATATACATATCACCATTAAGAGGATGAATAGTGATACCTGATGGATTTATTGAAGCTTTCTTTTTTTTACCTGAACCATTGGTTTCAAATGCTTCATTCAACAGGTCTATTTTAAATGCAGGCTGTTGGGCCATTTTTTTAGAAGACAGATCAAAAGCATAAATGCCTTTGTAATCTTCTGTGCCAAGTTCGGCGCCTTTAATAGCAATTAACAGCCGGTTATTTTTTTTATCATAACAAAGTCCCTCAGAATCTTGTTTGATAGTCAGGTGAGTACTATATTCTTTTACTGAAGGCTTTGCTGCATTTATATTGTTTACTTCAAATAATTTTCCATCAGCACGCAACACCCAGACGGCTTCATTCACAACTGCCAGCCCCTCATAATCTCCCACTCCACCAAAAGGAATTTCCTTTTCCACTGATGATGAAGCAATATTATAAATGAATATTGTTCCCTGTTCATCCTGCACACAAGCAAATCGGGTATCATCTATAGATGATAAACCGGATATTTCCAATAATTGCTTTGGCATCTCCCATTTTTTTGTAATAGTAATTCCGGCAGACACCTCTTCTTGCGCATTGCCCCTGGCATTTTTTGATTTTACCGCCTTTGTTTTCGATTCACCTAAAAAAGAAAAAGCATCTTTTTTATTCCCGAGTAAGACAAATATCCCGGATAGTCCCGCTACTAAAATTCCTATTTTGATCATATTCATTTTAATTTTTTTTGATCTTCTTTCTTTTTCTTCTGCTTCTTTCCCAAAATCAGCAGGCGGTTTAATATTAAAATTATTAGATTTCATGATATTTTTTTAAACCTTTTATTTTAAATAATTCATTTGCGTAGCAAGCCTTCCATCAGCTGAAAAAACAAGCTCCATATCTTTTTTCCCTTTTCCTTCGAGTTCAACCTGGTAGTAAGTTGTCCCGTCTTTTTCTACTTTTTCTGAATCGTCGACCTTGTAGCCAATATATTCAGTACTAATGATCGTTGATACCGCAGCAGGAAGTTCACTTTCTTTAATATCCAGTTTGTACATGACCAGTTTACCAGCAGAATCAATATAGACGGTATATTCTGTACTGTCCTTTTTAAACTCTGCTTCATAGAGGGTATTCTTTTTTTCCCATTCTATTTTGGGGGAGGTTCCAAATTTTGCTTCCACCGTGTTCAATACCACCGATGGTACTTTGCTGCCTGGAATATCCTGGCTGCATGAAAAAAATGAGAACATGGTGGCCGTAACAAACAAGGTGACGCTCTTCATAAATTTTTATTTTAATGATTAATTCTTACACAAAGCTCCAACCCAAATCGGGAAAGAATTAGGAATATAGAAACGGAAGGAAAATAGAATGATTATTTATGAAATCGCTAACAACTCAAAAATGGACAGTAATAATATGTCTCTGTTCGTAACGATAAGTGGTTTTAAAATTGTAGAGATCGCTGATAGCTTTTACAATTGCAAGGCCGAGACCGGTTGAAACAGAAGAAGATTCATCCGAATGAAAGCGACCGAATATTTTTTCTTCGTCAAGCGGCTTCTCTACTCCGGGATTTTCAACCATCAATGAATCACTATGTATTGTAATTGTGACAAAGCCCCCTGGTTTATTATGAATGATCGCGTTTTTGACAAGATTGATAAGAAGAATTGTAGCAAGCCCTGTGTTCATTTGTTGTCTACAGGAATTTTTCTCTATGATAGTTAATTTCAGATCGCTGAATGTTAACTGATCAGAAAAATCGGCTGCAATTTTTTGTATAAGCTCATTAATATCGACTGGCGATGCCTCAGCAAATTGTTTATTCTCGATCTTTGAAAGCAGGAGTAACGATTTGTTCAATCTTGTTAACCGCTCCAGGTGATCCAGCGCTGATGCAACTAACTTTAATTGATCAGGTTTCAGTTGGTCATCTTCTGCCAATGCTTCAAGTTTATTAATACTGATAGCTAATGGAGTTTGCAATTCATGTGAAGCATTTTCGATAAAATGCTTCTGGCTTGTATACGTGTCAATATTTCTCTGAACAAATTTTTGAACTGTTACACTCAACATGTTGAATTCATCCACTTTTGTTTTTATAGGTGCGACAGGTTCGGGTTTATCAAGCCTGAATTTTTTAAGGTGCTTTAACAGCTGGTAAAAAGGCTGCCATATTTTCTTAAATAAAAAATTATTGAAAATAATTATAAAAAGAACAAGCCCAAGATATAGCCATAAAATAGAAAAGAACATTTGTCTTACCAGGTCATCCTCTTCAACCATCGAAGTAGCCACTTTCAGTTCATAATACTTTCCGTTCTGTAGGAATACTGTTTTCAGCAATCGAACCGGTTCATCGCTTTTTTCATTTTGCATGAACATCATCGTATCAATATACATATCACGGAGATTGACAGCAGCACCTGCGGGTATTTCATTAATGGTATAGTCGCTCTCATCAAAATTATTTTTATTCAGCAACGCGGTATCGGTTGCCGCTTTTTGGATCACCAGTCCTTTTTGATTATCGAGGCCATCATCAATGCTGTCATATATCTCGATCAGCATTGTATAATAAAAAGCGGCTGCCCAGATGGAAATAACAATGAGCAGTGCCACTGAAAAATAAACTGAAGTATAATTGAGCAATTTCATCAGCTTACCAGTTTATAACCCACCCCATAAACGGCCTGTATCTCAATCCCGGCGTCATTGTCTTTTAATTTCTTACGCAGGTTCTTTATCTGTGAATAAATAAAATCAAAGCTGTTGGCATCGTCAATATAATCACCCCAGACATGCTCAGCCAGCGCCGCTTTATTGACAAGCCTGTTTTTATTGATCGCCAGGTAAAGCAATACATCATATTCCTTACGATTCAATGTCAGTTCTTCTTCATTTATCCAAACCATCCGCTGTTCTGCATCGATCTTCAGATTATCACAGGTGATATAATTACTGCCCTCCATTCTTTTGCGGCGAAGTACTGATTTTACACGAGCACTCAGTTCCGCCAGGTGAAAGGGCTTGGCGAGATAGTCATCGGCACCGAGATTCAATCCTTTTATTTTGTCCTCCAGTGAATCTCTCGCAGATACAATGATCACTCCTTCGGTATTATTTTGTTTTTTTAATTCTTCAAGAAGTACCAGCCCATTGCCGCCCGGCAAACCGATGTCAAGCAGTATACAGTCGTATTGATACACTTCCAGTTTTTCACGGGCTGTGTTAAAATCGACAGCCGACTCTACTACATACTTTTCCTGTTGCAGCGAAGTCACCATGCTTTCCCGCATGCCTTGTTCGTCTTCTATTACTAATATCTTCAAATGAAAATGTTGATTTGCAAAGTAAACGATCAAATCTGGAAACAAAAGGTAAAATGCAAACAGGAATTGCCATCATGTAAGCCGACCTGAGTAATTTATTGCCCAAGACTATGTGTTGTGTTTGTTTAACAAAGGATTTTCAGAGTTGGCACGGTTTTTTAAAAGGTTATACAGAAACAGTCATTAAAATCTCTTACTATGAACACAAATCTTACTCTTGACGAAATGATACTCCAGTATAGCGAGAACCCATTCATCGATGACGAGATGTTTACCCGTCCTGCTATTTCAGATAATCAGCAGAAGCAAAAAATATTAAGCAGGCTGCTGATCATTGCAAGTAATTTATTTAGTAAGGCTCCTATGAAAGAGGTGGGTAGCTATAAAAGACGTTATGAAATAAATTATGGTGTATAATACTTTAAGCAAATCCCTTTTACTTAAGAATTGTTATACACTTTGATCACGGGCTC
>DASUTO010000308.1:0-6414 GCA_036374555.1 Chitinophagaceae bacterium | reverse complement strand
TTTTCAATTGCCACTTAGGGTCATTCGTGTAAATTTTTCCGTAGTCATTATAGGTGCTCCAATTCTTTACATACACAAAATCAGCACCCTTCAATGCTTCTTCCTGGTCATGAGTTATCGTTGCGCCTTTGGTGAACTCTTCACTCAATTCATAGTCTTCGGGGTGGGTAATCACAAAATCAGCTTTTCCCCATGCGTTGACCCATTGCGCAAAACTATTGGCCACGCATTGCGGCAATGGTTTTACATGCGGCGCCCATGTTAAAACTATTTTCGGTTTTTTGATCTTCGATCTTTGTAATTCTTCCGTAATTGTTATTACATCGGTGAATGATTGCAAGGGATGTAGTGTTGCACTTTCTAAACTTACAACCGGGATGCCGGCGTACTTAATAAATTGTTTTATATATAATTCACTGTAATCATCTTCACGATTTTTCAATGAAGGAAAAGTGCGGATGGCAAGGATATCAAAATATTTTCCAAGGATCGGCGCCGCATCTTTTACATGTTCCACCGTATTTCCACTCATGATCGCTTCGTCTTCAAATTCCAGGGCCCAACCTTCCTGGCCAACATTAAAAACAATGCAGTCCATGCCAAGATTCTGCGCAGCGATCTGCGTACTCAGTCTTGTACGCATGCTGGGATTCAGGAATAAGCAACCGATTCTTTTATTAACGCCAAGGGACTTATCTGCAAAAGGGTTTGCTTTATACGTTAATGCTTTTTGGACAAACGCATCAATGTTGGCCACGTCATTAGCAGAAATGAACTGTTTCAAATTTGAAAGTTTATTATGTACTAAGCTATTGAATTACTATTAGGTCCCGTCTTAGGCGGGATTGCGACGCTCCGTTCATCTTTCGGTTCTTTACTCAGCATTAAAATCACTTGCCATCTGCTTGCATTTAGTTTGCTTCGGCCCCGCCAAAATCGGGGCCTCGTAATGACGAAGAGTCATTAAGGTCGGAGACGAAAACCATATACAGACTCTTCGTCATTACGAGGCCGTAATTTAAATATATCAACACATTTAGTTCAGCAAGGCCGAAGCAATCTGTAAAGATATACTCAACTTGCAGTCTCCTGCAACAAAGCTATTTCCTCTTTTATGGAATCAATGAACTGTTCTGCATCTCTTTTCTTCAACGCAAGACTCGGCAGCAAACGGATCACATTTGGTTTTGCCTCACCAGTAAATATCTTTTGATTCCAGAGCAAATTCTTCTTCAGGTCTTTTAATTCTTCCGGCACATCAAAGCCGATCATCAAGCCACGACCTCTTACATTTTTTAATTCTGGGATCGCTTCCAGTTCATCTCTTAAATATTTACCAACTAATGTGGCATTGCCCATTAATTTTTCTTCTTCTAATACTTCAAGCACGGCTAATGCGGCTGCACAAGCGAGATGATTACCGCCGAATGTAGTTCCTAGCTGAAAATGTTTTGGTTTTATATGCGGGGCAATGATGATGCCTGCAACAGGGAATCCATTTCCCATTCCTTTCGCCATTGTATAAATGTCTGCATCCACTCCGGCAAAATCATGACAGAAAAACTTGCCACTTCTTCCATAGCCACATTGCACACTGTCGGCAATGTAAACAGCACCGTGTGCATCACACAATGACCTTATTTTTTGTAAAAATGAGTTGTCTGCTACATTAATGCCACCCACACCTTGTATACCTTCAATAATAACAGAAGATATCTGCTTACCATTTTTACTAAAACATTCTTCCAAAGCAGGTTCATCATTCAATGGAAGAAAGATCACATTGTCTGTTTCATTTACCGGGGCGATATAGTTCTTATTATCTGTCGCAGCAACAGCTAATGAAGTTCTTCCATGAAATGATTTGTTGAACGCCACAATTTTTTTCCTGCCATTATGAAAAGAAGCCAATTTCAATGCATTCTCATTTGCTTCGGCGCCACTATTGCATAGAAATAACTGGTAATCTTCTTTACCGGAAACTTTTCCAAGTTTGGCGGCAAGTTCCTGTTGCAAAGGAATTTTTATTGAATTGGAATAGAACGCAATTTTTTCCAACTGTTCTTCAATTCTTTTCACCCAATGCGGATGCGTATGGCCAATGCTGATGACTGCATGACCGCCATAAAGATCAAGATACTGCTCGCCTTTGTCATCCCAGACATAAGAGCCCTTTGCTTTTACAATAGTCACATCATTGATGGGGTATACGTCAAATAAGTTCATAACTCACTAACCGGTTTTACGGATTTTTTGTTTTGTTTAGAAATAGTTTGCTTTAAGATTTAGTCCTGCCGTTTCATCAAGCCCAAACATCAGGTTCATATTTTGTACCGCCTGGCCACTTGCACCTTTTAATAAATTATCAGCAGCCGAATGAACAACTAACATGCTGCCAACTTTTTCCAATTGGATGATACATTTATTGGTGTTCACCACCTGTTTCAGGAACACCGGTTCTTTTGTTATATGAGTAAATGTTTGACCGGAATAAAAATCTTCATAAAGTTTATTCAGTTCGATCAGGCTTTCATCGCAACGAACTTGAGAACTAATAAAAATGCCACGGGTAAAATCTCCTCTCCAGGGTACAAAATTTAGCCCCCCCGCCCCGCCATTTGGCGGAGAGCTTGGGAAGCTTTCCTGTAATTGATGGAGTGATTGATGAATTTCTCCTAGATGCTGATGCGTTAAAGTTTTATAAGCCTGTATATTATTTTCTCTCCAGCTAAAATGTGAAGTGTTAGTCAATGATTGCCCGGCACCAGTGCTACCTGTAATACCGGTTGTATAAACTTCTTTGAGCAAGCCAGCTTTTGCCAATGGCAACAATCCTAATTGAATTGTTGTAGCAAAACATCCGGGGTTAGCAACATTGTTTGCTTTTTTGATTTTGTCTCTATTTAATTCCGGTAGGCCATAAACAAAATTGCGGGTTTCGTGCTTTGAGCTTTTTGATAAACGAAAATCATTTGCCAGGTCAATTATTTTAACCTTATCGGATATTTTATTTTCCGTGAGAAATTTTTTTGATTCGCCATGACCAAGACACAAAAACAAAACATCAATATCATCATTCAAATCTCCGGAAAACTTCAGTTCAGTATCTCCTACCAGATCCTGGTGAACAGAATGCACAGGCTTGCCTGCATTGCTGCGGCTATGAATAAAAGAAACAGATACACCCGGATGATGAATCAACAAACGTATGAGTTCGCCACCCGTATAACCTGCTCCACCGATTATTCCAACCTTTATAGCCATAATTCTGTTTTTAATAATCAATAATTATTAATTAATAATTATTGATTATTTTCTTTATTGACCGCTGTCCAAATACTTGTTTGATTACCGTATATTTTTGAAAAACCTCTAACATCATCACCAGTAAACCCTGTATTCATCTCACCGTATTTTCCAAACTTACTGCTCATCAGGTCAAATTTGCTTTCGATGCCGATTATTTGAAAACGATAAGGCATCAGCTGAACAAATACATCACCTGTTACATTTTGCTGGCTATTTTCTAAAAATGCTTCGATGTCTCTCATCACCGGGTCAAGGATTTGTCCTTCGTGCATCCAGTTACCATAAAACTGTGCCAATGTATCCTTCCATTGCAATTGCCATTTGGTGAGGACATGTTTTTCTAATGCGTGATGCGACTTTAATATTATCATCGGCGCTGCTGCTTCAAAACCGACACGGCCTTTGATTCCAATAATCGTATCACCCACATGAATATCTCTTCCGATTCCATAAGCTCCTGCAATCGTCTGCAAATATTGAATGGCTTCTGAAGGGTGTTTAAATTGTTTATCGTTTATCGTTTTTAGTTCTCCTTTTTCAAAACCAAGCTTTACTTCTTCATTTCCTGATTTGCTGACTTGCGTTGGCCATGCTTCCTCAGGCAACATGCCTTTGCTGTTTAAAGTTTCCTTGCCTCCAACACTTGTTCCCCACAAGCCTTTATTGATAGAGTACATCGCTTTTTCGAAGTTCATTTCTACACCTTTGCTTTTCAAGTAAGCGATCTCTTCTTCACGGCTCAATTTTAGATCTCGGATCGGAGTAATAATTTCTACACCCGGGATCATGATATGAAAGATCATATCAAATCTTACCTGGTCATTACCGGCGCCGGTGCTGCCGTGTGCAACTGCTTTAGCATCTAATTTCTTTACATGCTCTGCGATATGCAATGCCTGGCTTAATCTTTCTGCCGAAACAGAAAGCGGATAAGTATTATTCTTCAGGCAATTTCCAAAAATGAGATATTTGATAATGCGATCGTAGTACCCTTTTACTGCATCAACAGTGGTATGTGTTTTCACGCCAAGTTTGTAAGCATGGGCTTCGATCTTTTTCAATTCATCATCCGTAAAACCGCCGGTGTTGACGATAATACTGTGTACCTCGTAACCTTTTTCTACGGTAAGATATTTTACGCAGTAAGTAGTATCGAGACCACCACTAAAGCCTAAAACAACTTTACCCCCAACCCCTAAAGGGGAGTTTTGAAGATCAATATTATTTGAAGTACTCATTTATTATCTGTTTCGAATATGCTGAATAGAATTGTTATAGTACAAGAGAGTGACACAACAGAAGCCGAATAGTAGCAATACTGCCGGTCACATAATATTATAAATTAAAAAAATATTGTAGGAAAGTTTTCGGTTTTGCACCGCCATTATCACCATTTTCCTCTTTATTCTTTTTCAAAAATGGCTTTAAAAAATTCCATCGTTTGAATTGGAGTAATCGCTCAAGACCTTTTTTGTTTTCCTCAAAAAATTGCTTGGTCTCCTCGGGCTTATAATGATCTTTCGGATCGTAAAGCATGGCAGTACACATACAGTTCTTCCGCTCCTTACTCATCAGGATCTCATAGTTCACACAGCTTTTACAACCAGCCCAGAAATCCTCATCTTGTGTGAGCTCCGAATAAGTAACGGGCTCATAACCGAGCTCACTGTTAATTTTCATGACAGCAAGACCTGTGGTTAACCCAAATATTTTTGAATTGGGATACTTTTCTTTAGAAAGATCGAAGATCCTTTTCTTGATCGCTTTTGCAACCCCGCTTTTTCTGAATGGAGGAGAAACGATAAGACCGCTGTTTGCAACGTACTCACCATGACTCCATGTTTCGATATAGCAAAACCCTACCCATGTGCCATCCGGCGTGAGAGCAATCACCGCTTTGCCTTCTTTCATTTTATCGGCCACATACTCAGGACTGCGTTTGGCAATACCGGTGCCTCTTGCCTGTGCACTTTCAGCCATTTCATTGGTAATCGTCTCTGCATAATGCACATCATCAGGAGTGGCTACACGAATAATTATATTTTGATTGTCCAACTTGAAATATTGATTTGATTAGGATGACCAATCCAAATATCATGCGGGGTGCAGTTCACTGACAGGGACCATGGTGAGGGGCTTGTCCTGTCAGAATACACGTCGAGGTCGGGGAGAGAATGTAAACACATCAAAACCTACAGAATATACTTCTGTAGCTTCCGGCCCATGAAAGGCGACCTGCTTGGTATGTGTTAAAAAATTTGTCACGTAGAGTGATTTTAATATTAGACGACAAAATTATATAAATAATTGGTTTAACCGCACATTTTTTTCATAATACTTGATTTGATAACAGTCGTTTGTGAAAGTTTAACCTCAACTTATGAAGATGCATGTAAAAGAAAGATTGCAGGCCGTTTATGTATATCGGGTTTTTCTTTTTTCCACTCAGTGACTGATCTTGTTTTGATGAATTCTTTTTCACTGGTTAAATCAACTGCCAGACAAATTTTTGTTGATGGTTGACAATTGTTAAGTAGTGCATCCATCAACTGCTTATTGCGATATGGAGTTTCAATAAAGATCTGTGTGCAGTTCTTCTTTGCCGATTCGCTTTCCAGGTCTTTGATAGCTTTGTTTCGTTCCGGATTTTGAATCGGTAAATACCCATTGAACTTGAATTGCTGACCGTTCATTCCACTTGCCATTAAAGCAAGCAATATCGAATTAGGTCCTACCAGTGGTTTTACTTCAATATTCATTTCATGAGCTATTGAAACTAATTGTTGACCGGGATCAGCAATGCCGGGACAGCCGGCTTCGCTGATGATACCGATTCTCTTTCCTTCATTGATTTTTTTTCTGAAAGCTTTAGCTGTCTCATCGTCAACAGCCATTGTGAACCACTCATAATCATCAATCACTATTTCTTTTGCCAGTGTTTTAAGATAGCGTCTTGCTGTTCTTTCATTCTCCACAAATAATACCTGGCATTGTTTTACAATTCCTGTTATATAAGTTGGAATAGATGGCAAACCTTCTTCATGCAGCAAACTCGGGATCAAATAGACGGTGGCTGTCACACTAATCGGTTTTTACTTTATTGAG
>DASUTO010000307.1:0-6300 GCA_036374555.1 Chitinophagaceae bacterium | reverse complement strand
TGAGGCATTCATTGGTGCCGATCCGGTAGAGCCAGGTATAGAGTTGGCTGTCTTCCCGAAAATTCTCCAGTCCGTTCCAAACGCGGATCAACACATTTTGTAATACATCATTTGCATCATCATGATCGACGACCATACGTCGCAAATGCCAATATAATTTTTCCTGGTATTTTTTAATGATGGATGTAAACGCTTTTTCCTTTGTAACCGGGTTACGGAATTCTACGAGCAATTCACTATCGCTTAAAGTTGTCAGGGCCATTTGGTTCGGTCTTTATTCAGGTTTAGAATATTGGAATACGGAAGCGTTTAACCTGTTCAACAGTATAAAAATATAATTTTTTATTTGTTATACCAGCTTTGTAACTCCGATTGAGTCCCGATAGCTATTGGGGTTGCGACGCACAGCCTGCACGGAGCAAAGCGAAGTGTTCACGGTTTAGTAATCCTATTATACAAAAAAAACCGTCGCTTTCGAAGCAACGGTTAAGCATAGGAATATTTTTTAAACTATTTTTTTGCCATCACTTTCTCAGCAGCTGCAACAATATCCGGCACATCTAATCCATATTTTTTTAGTAATTGTGCAGGAGTTCCGCTTTCACCAAACGTATCTTTTGTACCGACATATTCTATGGGTACTGGAAAATTCTTTGCAGCACATTGCGCAATTGCATCCCCCAATCCACCAATGATATTATGTTCTTCAGCAGTCACTGCACATTTTGTTTTACGAATTGAATTGATGACTGCAGGTTCGTCAAGAGGCTTTATGGTATGAATATTTATTACTTCAACACTGATTCCTTTTTCTTGCAGTATTACACCGGCTTGTATTGCATTCCAAACAAGATGGCCACATGCAAAAATTGAAACATCAGTTCCTACCGAAAATATTTGTGCTTTACCAATTTTGAAATCTTCTTGTTTCGTAAAGATCGGCCAAACAGGTCTTCCAAATCTCAAGTAAACCGGACCTACATGGTCCGCGATCGCCATCGTCGCTGCCTTTGTTTGATTATAGTCACAAGGAACAATGACTGTCAAACCCGGTAACATTTTCATCAAACCAATATCTTCAAGGATCTGGTGAGTTGCCCCATCCTCTCCTAATGTCACACCCGCATGGGAAGCACATATTTTTACATTCTTACCTGAATATGCAATTGACTGGCGAATCTGGTCGTATACACGACCAGTTGAAAAATTTGCAAATGTAGTTGTGTAAGGAATTTTTCCGCCAATAGTCAATCCCGCTGCAATACCCATCATGTTTGCTTCTGCAATACCACATTGAAAAAATCTATCAGGAAACTCTTTTATGAACTGATTCAATTTTAATGAACCGGCAAGGTCTGCAGTAAGGGCAACAATATTTGAATTTTTTCTTGCAGCTTCAACAATGCCATCACCAAAACCGCTACGCGTATCTTTATTACCAGTTAATTGAATATCTTTGAGCATGTTTGATTTTTGTTCCATCACTTCCATAACTTAACAATGTAGGTTGGCGCAAAAGTAAGAGGAAATAGTAAATTGGCAATAGACAATGGGCAATTGGCAAGCAACTCTTAGATTAAGTCATTTAATATTTGTCAGGATTATTTATCATATGATTCAATAACCTTCCTATTTCGTCATTTCGGGTAACAAAACTCAAATATAAATCCAGGGCTATATAATCACAGTCTTTCGAAAAATCTAGCCAGATATTTGTTTCTGAATTCTCTGCATCGCTATCTGTGATTTTTAAAACAAAATGGGCCGGGTATTTTTTCTTTCGATACGCTTCTGCGATGTTTGTGCATACACTTCTTGATGAACGTCTGACCTGATCTGTCAATGAATACTTTTCTTCAGGAGGGAATTTCCTTGTAATCTTGAATATTTCCATTGCCTGTTCATAAGCAAGCTTAAAGACCCTGGTTTGTTTAAAATTTTTTGCAGCCATCTTATTAGGATTATGCTGCTGATCATTGCCTATTGTCAATTGCTCATTGTCGATTTCTTAATTCAATGGGCCCGGTTTTCCCGAAAAAACCTTCTCATCTGCCTTCAATCGTTGTTCCCATTTCCAGGCTGTAGCGACCATATCATCAAGACTATATTTCGGTTCCCAGCCCAACGCTTTTCTTGCAAGATCATTGCTGGCATAAATGGATATTACATCTCCTGGTCTTCTTGGCCCGATCGTATAATTCAGTTTGATATTATTTACTCTTTCAAATGCTTTGATCGCTTCCAGTACCGTCACACCATTGCCTGATCCCAGGTTAAATACTTCGCACTGGGATTTATTTTTTCCTTCTGCTATATAATCCAATGCTAATGTATGGGCATGAGCAATATCACAGACATGAATAAAATCTCTTACGCAACTTCCATCACGGGTTGGATAATCATCCCCATAAACGATCATTCCCGGCAATTTTCCAATCGCTGTTTGTGTAATGGCAGGAAAAAGATTCTGTGGTTTTCCAACAGGCATTTCACCAATAATAGCTGAAGGATGTGCGCCTACAGGATTGAAGTATCTTAAAAGAATACATTTAGTGACAGCGCTTTTAGCAAACTCATTTACTATTTGCTCTCCCATTTGCTTCGTATAACCGTATGGTGATTCAGCTGGCTTAGGTAACGTGGCTTCAGTAACAGGACTTGTATCAGGCATGCCATAAACAGTGCAGGATGATGAAAAAACAAACCAGGGAATTTCAAAATCCTGAACACATTTCAAAAGATTGATCAGCGAGTATAAATTATTTTCAAAATACATAAGAGGCTGCTCCACGGATTCACCAACCGCTTTATATGCCGCAAAATGTATGACGCCTCGTATATCAGTATTTTCCTGGAAGATGGCAAATGTGTCATCAAAATTGCAAAGATCAACCTTATAATTTTTTATTGTTTGTCCCGTGATCTTTTCAACTCTTTCGAGCATGCTGGCATGAGACCGCGAATTATTATCAACTGAAATAACATCATAGCCATTTTCAATCAGATCGACCAATGTATGAGAGCCAATATATCCGCAACCGCCGGTAACAAGAATCTTCACCATGAATAAAAGAGTTTATCCGGCAAAAATCGGAAAAAGAGAAGATATAAGCTTAGAAAAAAAGTTTGACGACTGAATACACTCCAGCCGCAAGTAAACCGCTTACAGGAATAGTTAATACCCACGCCCAAAGTAGATTAACCGTTACACCCCAACGAACGGCGGATAACCTTTTCGTAGCGCCAACTCCCATGATCGCCCCAGTAATAGTATGAGTGGTGCTTACAGGTATTTTTAATGCTTCTGTAACAAACAAAGTGATGGCGCCTGCAGTTTCGGCAGCTACGCCTTCGAATGGAGTAACCTTTGTGATTTTTGTTCCCATTGTTTTTACGATCTTCCAGCCGCCACTCATAGTTCCCGCACCAATTGCGGCATAGCAAGCCAGGGGTACCCATACGGGCATTTGACTAAATTCAGTAATTGAACCGCCTGCAATAAGTGCTGCGGTAATAATGCCCATTACTTTTTGCGCATCATTGCCTCCATGGCCAATGCTAAATGCCGCGGATGAAACAAGCTGTAATCTTCTGAACCATTGATTTGAGCGGTTTGCATTTAATGTATTTAGATAAAAAGTGAATATCGCCATTATGACAAGAATGAAAGCTAGCAGTATCCATTTAAAATTCTTTGAATAAAAGATCACTTTGAATGCATAAGTTTCATAATGTGATTTTATTATTTCAGCATCAAATTCCATGTTTTTGTAAAGGAAAAAACCTACACCTGCTATCACTGCTATAGAAATTAATTTGGGTATATGGCCCTTTCGGAATGAATTAAGGAACCAAAGAGAGATAATAAGTGCCATGATCATTCCCACAAAAGGAGCCAGGAAAATAAAGCTTGCAGTTTTTAAGATCACGGCGCCGCTAATAGTGCTAAATCCACCATGTGCAATTGCCGCTCCTGCAAATCCCCCAATCAAAGTATGGGAAGACGAAGATGGAATACCAAACCACCAGGTAAGAAGGTTCCATGAAATTGCTGCGATCAATCCTGAAAAGATCACAACCTTCATATCAGGCCCGGGTATCATTTCGCTGTGTACTGTTTTAGCAACAGTATCTGCTACGCCATGATCTTTAAAAATGAAAAAAGCGACAAAGTTAAATACTGCTGCCCACAAAACTGCCTGGAAAGGAGTCAACACCTTGGTAGATACAATAGTCGCGATTGAATTGGCAGCATCATGAAAGCCATTAATAAAATCGAAGATCAATGCCAGTGCTATAATAACGATCAAAAAGGTGGTCATAAGAAATTAATTTGCTAATTAGCTGATTTGTTAATGTGCTAATTAAAAAATACAAAGCCGTCGGGACACATCAGCAGATTAGCACATTATCTGATCATCAAATTTTATTAAGCGTATTTAATAATGATTGACTCAATAACGTTTGCTGCATCTTCACATTTATCGGTAGCAATTTCCATTACGGTATAGATCTCTCTTTTTTTAATTACCTCTTTTGCATCGGGCTCTGTTTCAAATAAACGTTCAATACTCATATCAAACACATCATCTGCCTGGTTCTCCAAACTGTTGATCTTTACCAGTGATTCGGTTACCATCCGGAGGTTCTTCATATCCCTGAGAGAAGTAACTGCATTTTTAACCAAGCCGGCACTTTGATCAATGATCTCCGCTAATTTTTGTATACCCAGGTCATTAGGGTTGACCTTATAAAAATTGATTTTCTTGGCAGCTGCATAAATTGTATCAGCAATATCATCAAGCGAGGTGGCGAGGTAATGAATATCCTCCCTGTCAAACGGAGTGATAAAATTCCTTCCCAGTTCAGTAAAAATATTATGTGTCAGCTCATCATTTGCATGTTCCAGATCTTCTATCTGGTTAATGATCGCAGTCCTTTTGTCAAAATCCGGTTCTGACACTAAAGCCCTGAGTTTGTTACCCATTAAAGCTGAATTAGTAGCCACTTTTTCAAACAGCTCATAAAACACCCTGTTTTTGGGAACAAAGAGTTTCATTATTGAATTTAGACCTGCCATAATGATTTTTTTATAGTTTACGAAGATACCCGGTCGGGCAAAGGCCGACTGGCATAAAAATAGAATTAATATAAACTTAATATAGAGGTAACGATTTCTTAAAGACCACGTAACAGTTGTTTATTAAAGCTAAAACTAACTTGCAACCCGTTATTACCCAAGGATTAAAAAATTATTATTCCATGATTAAGTTTTGGTTAAGGAGTTCAATATTCTTTTCAATTATACTCCTGTTATCTTCCAAAATGAATGCCCAACGATATCTAACTGATATTGATTCTTCTTTTTTTATCAAAGACACTGTCAGGCCAATAATTAAGAGATTTGAGAATCTTATTATATCCGGGTATATGCAGCCACAATTCCAGGTGGCAGAGTCAGACGGGGCTCCTTCTTTTGCCGGGGGAAATTTTTCACAGTATTCACAAACCCGTTTTATGCTGCGCAGAGCCAGGGTAAAAATTGATTACCTGATCAAGACAAAACAAAACTTTCCGCAGGCCCTATTCAGTTTTCAAATTGATGCCACTGAAAGAGGAGTGATAGTGAGAGATATGTTTGTACGGGTATTTGAAACAAAAAGAAATAATTTTTCTTTATCGGCGGGTTTGTTTGCGCGGCCTTTTGGATTTGAAGTTAATCTTAGTTCCGTCGCCAGAGAAACACCTGAAAGGGGAAGAATGTCTCAAATACTGATGCCTAGCGAAAGAGATCTTGGTGCGATGATTTCCTTCGATCCACAGAATAGAAGTCATAAGCTAAAAAATTTTAAGCTTGATGCAGGTTTTTTTAACGGACAAGGTGTAGTTGGAACCACTGATTTTGATGATCATAAAGATTTTATCAGTCGGTTAACCATAAAGCCCTACGCAGTAAGCAGGAAAACAGAATTAAGCGGGGGTTTGTCCTTATTACTTGGAGGATGGAAGAACGGAACTAAGTATGTGTATGAAAGTGGCACGGCGCCAAATGGAGATAAGATTTTTATCATTGACTCATCAATATCTAACTTGGGAACTGCTGCGCCCCGCCATTATTATGGAGCAGATATGCAATATAAAATCAATCACGGCTGGGGTGCAACTGAATTCAGGGGAGAGTATTGGTTCGGAAAACAACCGGGAACACAAACCACAACATTTAATCCCGGAACACTGCCAAATACGAACGGGATTCCCCTTCCTACTTATATCCGTCATTTCGATGGGGCTTTTTTTTAT
>DASUTO010000306.1:0-2204 GCA_036374555.1 Chitinophagaceae bacterium | reverse complement strand
AAGGATATTTAAAAAACTAAATACGAAAGCGATAAGCGATGGGATCAATTCGCTGAACTCATGCCATTGTTCCGTAATGCTAATACCCGTTTTAAAATGTGGGACTTCAATTTCAAGCACAAGCAACGTACAGGCAATCGCAAAAACCCCATCGGATAAGAATTCAAGTCGTTTAGAGGCGCCTGGTAAAAAAGCATGGGGATGGTGGGCCATGGGTTTTGGTTTGGGTCTTAAAAATGGGCCATTTTTCTGATATTAAAAAAGCCCTGGGTCGTCGCTGAATACGGCATGGTTTTCCGAAGGTTCATTTAAAATGAAACGTCTAAACTCTTGAATTAAATTTCTACAATGAAAGTCAATCTCTTAGCCTTGGTTTTGCTTAGCTTTTCCCTCGCTTCTTTTTCCCAAACTCCTGTTCTTAGCGGTTCTATTCGTGATGCTGAAAATAAGCAGCCCCTTTCCGGTGCCACTGTAAAGCTCGTACGCGGCACAGATTCAATCAGTGTGGTTTCGGATAAAACAGGAACTTTTGAATTTAAAAACCTGGTTGATACTGGCAAGTACAACCTTGTTATTAGTTTTTTGGGATATGAGCTAACTAAGAGAGAGATCGTTTGGGAGAATGTCAGTAAGAAATTGGATGATATTGATATTAACAGGGAAGCAAAAACTTTAGGAGGTGTCACTGTTACAAGCACGCCTCCATTGACAAAGCAAAAAGCGGATACGACCGAGATCAGCGCAAGCCAGTTAAAAGTCAATCCTGATGCAAACTCAGAAGACCTTATTAAGAAAGCCCCGGGTATTACTGTTGAAAATGGACAGGTGAAAGTGGGAGGTGAACAAGTAAGAAAAGTAACTGTTGACGGAAGAGATTTTTTTGGAGATGATGCATCTGCGACACTTCGCAATTTACCGGCTGAAATAGTTGATAAGATCCAGGTGTTTGATCGTATGAGTGACCAGGCACAGTTTACTGGTGTTGACGATGGAAGTGCAGCCAAGTCTATCAACATCGTTACAAAGCCCAATATGCGTAATGGCCAGTTCGGGAGATTTTTTGCAGGCTATGGTACCGATAATCATTATCTCGCCGGCGGAAATATGAGCTATTTTAAAAAGAATACAAGACTTTCTATAGTTGCTTTGACAAATGATGTGAACCAACAAAATTTTGCGGAAGTAGATCTTTTAGGTGTAACAAGCAGCGGCGGCGGTGGATTTGGTGGTGGAGGTTTCAGAGCCCAGGGTGGTGGCAGACCAGGTGGCGGCGGATTTGGCGGCGGCGGCGGTGGTTTCTTAGTGGGCCAACAATCAGGGATCAGCAAAACAAATGCAATAGGATTAAATTACAATGATAAGTGGGGAAAAAATATGGATGTAAGTGGTAGCTATTTTTATAATAACAGGAAAACAGAAAACAGTGAAAAAATTGCAAGAGAATATTTTCCTGTTGGAGATACCACACAATTTTATGATCAGGATGCGGCTTCAGGCAGTAACAATTATAATCACAGGGCTAACTTCAGGTTCGATTGGAAACTTGATTCATCTAATTCAATTCTTATCACTCCTTCCATTAATATCCAGGATTATAGCAGTAATAGTTTGACAAAAGGATTGATGTTCACAAATGAAGATGACACACTCAGCCAAACGTTAAATGCAAACAGGTCCGATAGACTTGGTGTTAACTTTAATAATAATATTCTTTACAGGCATTCCTTCAAAAAAAGAGGAAGAACATTCTCGGCAAGTTTTAACACTGGTATTAATAACCAGGATGGTGAATCATACACTGATGCATATAGCTTGTATTATAAAGGCCCTATAGTAGTAAAAGATACTACCCGCCAGTTCAATGATCAGCTCACAAAGGGTTACCAGCTTTCCGGCAGTTTGAATTATACCGAACCGATCGGGAAGAAAGGAGCAATACTCGAATTTCGTTATAATCCCTCTTACAACTTTAATGATTCAAAAAAGAAAGCATATAGTTTTGAAAACGCAACTAAGAAGTATTCTGAACTTGATACCAGTTTGTCAAATGTATTTGAAAACACTTACCTGACACAAAGGGGAGGTATCAGTTTTCGCAAAGGTGATCGTAACAAGCAAATTTCTTTCGGGCTTGATATTCAGTCAGCAAAGCTTGAAAGCGACCAGGAATATCCTTATGTTACAAATGTGCAAAGAACGTTCAC